>JBBRUN010000265.1:0-7848 GCA_038247765.1 Gemmatales bacterium
GAAGTCGATCGGACTCGTGGGCCAGACCGCGCCCAAAGTTTTGAGGCACCAGTTCGCCACGGTGTTGCAAGAGGGGCGAGTCGATCCGCTCGTTCGGAATCTGCTCATGGGTCACGCGCCGGGCGGCGAGCGTGGCGGCAGCGGCCTAGGCATGACGGCGGTGTATACCCACACGCGGCCGGAGACGATCCGCGAGCAACTGGTCACCGCATTCCGGGGGCGACCTGTTCTCGCTGCCATTGCGGAACGTTTGGCTCTGATGAATTGAGTTCACGGACGACCACGCTCCCTAAGAGTTGATGCCGGTTTCCTGAGGTGCATGGTAAATCTTCTGATCCGAATAGGAAATGCACTGGATCTGTGAAAGGCGATCGAGGTCGCCGAAGCGCTGATGTGCGGAACGAAGCTGCTGCGGATATCACTCCTACTGGAAGCGACGCACTCGAAAATTCACAGACCCACAACTTTTTCCAGCGCTGCTTGATAAAAGATTCCCTGTCATGTGCGCTGTAGGATGCGATGCGCGTTGGTCACTCGCTTCGGATTGTGAAGGCAGACTTCGAAAGTGAATTGCAAGTCGGATCATCCGTTGCCGAATCCGTGTCGGGTTGATTCGATAACCCCTTCGGCGAACGAGTGGAGCATTGCAGAATCCCTTTGGGACAGTGCTGATTCCCGATGCTGATCCCAATGTCCACAGTCCGGTTTCTTGTAATCATGTCTGGGGAGGTGGAGGGGCAGATAGGCCTTCCGCGCCGTAGGCTCCGAGATCCGCCGTGGCGAGGCAGGCCTGAGCCTTCGGATTCCCAACCACTTTCGAGCATTTCGCGATTTTCCGTAACGCTTCCGGGAGAATGGGGAATAGAACGCTGATCGCCCTCCAGAAAGAAACGGGTGTTTCAGCATGCCTCAAATCCACGCTCCGCCCGATGCGCCACCGAGTACGGATCCCGTCCGTGCGGCGATGAACGATTCGAAAGTGTTGAAATCGCTCGCGACCGCGGCGCGGATCCGACTCCGTCGCTGGATGAAGTACGCCTCGAACGCCGCGCTCGATCAAGCCGTTGAGGAGGTCGTGTCCGAAACTCTCGCTACGGCTTGGGAGAAAGTCGCGACCTACGATCCGAATCGTGCAGACGTGTGCACTTGGGTCCGCGGTTATTTGAATAAGATCGCGATGAAGCGGCTCGAACGTGTCATCCGACGGAAGACGATTGGCCTGCCGAGCGACTTGGCCGATCCTTCGGCGAGCGCCGAGGACCGCCTGATCGCGGCTGCGGACAAGGAGAGCCTGCGCGGCGCGTTCGCTTCGCTCGATTCGGTGGACCGGCGGATTGCCGATTTGCATTTCGTGGAAGGAATGGCGCACGTAGAAATCGCGACGGCGCTCGGGATCACGGACGTGAATTCCCGCGTTCGCGTCTGCCGCATCAAAGAAAAACTCACCGCGTTGCTGTCCCCGTCCAAAAAAGGGGGCCCATCATGAACGACCGCGAACTCGATCGCATCACCGAAGCGTACATTGCGGCACTCGACACCGCGGACATCGCCACGCTCAACCGCATCTGGGAACTGGCCGCTGCGGACCCGGAACTCGAAGCGTACCTGTACACACTCGATGCGGAAATCGACGCCGACGACAAACGTCAAGAAGTCCGAGCCGCGCAGCAGCCGATCGCCGACGCCGTCCGCACGCACCTGAAGAGCGCCGAGATCGCCGAGCCGAACACCGGACCCGTCACGGTCGGCGATGTGGCCCGCGAACTCGTCCACAATCCCCCCGCGGGCCTGCCGGCGGGAGCCTACGCCCTGATCGAGCAATTGCAGAACTCGCAGGAGCCGCTGCCCGAAAACCTAGGCCTGTCAAATCTCACCGCGTGGGCGCAGCAGCGGTTCAGCGCCGGCCCGATCAGCCTGTGGAAGGCCTTCCAACAGCAGGCTCTGAAGCTCGAGCGCCGCCGGGCGTCGGAGGTGGAGTACCAACTCGCCGCCCGGCGCGGCTCCAAACCGGAGGAGCCAAAATGATCGCCGACTCCATCGCCCGGCTCCGGACGGATTTCGGCATCCCCGTCGATGCCGGGGTGCGCGGGCCGGTGCCGCTGCACCGCTTCTTCGACGAGATCGCACTGTCGCACGTGGCCATTCCTGGCCTCAATTGCGGCCGGGTGGTCGAGCACTTGCTGGCCGAGGGGTCGAAGGTCGAACCCTTCGACGATCCTGCGGAGCCGCTTGCCGGGTTCCTCTACTTCGCCGGGAATTTCGGCCACGCCTTCGTCGATGCCGACGACATCCTCCCGCGCCGGCGCTTCTCGGCGGCGCACGAACTCGGCCACGCCGTGCTGCACCGCGAGCGTATGGGCCGCTACCGCGCCGACAGTAAGAAGACCCTGCTCGAAGACGACGACTCCATGGACGAACTCGAGCGCGAGGCCAACCAGTTCGCGGCCGAACTACTGATGCCCGAAGCGGTCGTGCGGGCGCGGGCCGCGGAGTTTGAGTCGTTCCACGGATGCTGTCCGCTCGGCGTGCTGAATTACCGCCTCGCGGCCGAGCTGCTCGTGAGCCGCGAGGCGATGCGCTACCGCCTGAAAAATCTGGGGGTGGGCGATGAGCGCTGATCGCGAAGTCGTCCGCAAGTTCTTCCGGCAGTACTCCGGTACCGCCGTCGGCGCCACGCCGATCCAACCGACCTTGCAGGTCGAAGACGATGAATCTAACGATGCCATCGACCGCACCGTCGAACGCCCCGAAGACGAATGGGCGCCGATCATCATTCGGGAAGCTCCGGCCAAGCCCGGCGAATATCCCGAGCGCTTCATCGACGGTTCGCAGACCGGGGAACCGGTGCTGTGCGTTCGGGCGCCGCGCGGATGGCCGATCCCGATGGTGCTCAGCGAAATCGGCGCCGTCGCGCTGCGGAGTGTACCGACCGGGCGCGGGGGGCTCGCCTTCGAGCGTGAGTTCGTCAAAGTCGAACGCGTGCTGTCGTTCGTCGGCGATCCTTTTCCCTGGGAAGAAGTCGAGGGTTTCGCCGCAGCGCTGGCGAACCATGCCGAATTGGTATTGCGAGTCGCACTCGCGAATCGGCCGCTGGAGAAGCACAACCCATTCGACTACGAGATCATGCGGAGCCAGGCCCGCGCCCGGGCCCAGCAGGAGATGACGACGCTCGAGCGCCTCGCCCTCAGCCAGCACCGCGAGGTCGCCACGCTGGTGGACGGGCCGCTGAGCCGGGTGATGGGTTCGCCCGACACCGCCCGCGCGTTGGTCGTCGGCGCCGCGAAGACTCAGTCGTCGAACCACCTCCACGAGAAGGGGTGGCGGACGCTCTTCGACCTGAAACCGGGCCAGCGCACGCCGGTTTACCGCTGCGAAAGCAAGGGCACCGAAGGGGGAAGCTTCCCCGTCGCCATGTGGTTCCTCAAGCTCGCCGGGGGGCCGCAGCTCGCGCCGAACTGGGGGCACATCCGCGTTGAGGTGCAATGGGGGCAGTTCGTGAAAAAGTTCGCCTCCGACTTCGGCTTCGTCGATCGCCTGTCGCGCTGGCTCATCGATGCCCGCTGTCGCACCGACAGCTACGCCCGCATGCCCGTCTCGCTCGACCCCATCGTGCGGGCCGAGGACTCGCTCAAACCGCTTTTCACCCCGCTGGCGGTGCTGGCCAATCGCCTCTACCGCACGGCGGGTCTCTTCCGCGGAGGTGAACTGTGACCGACGACACCCGCCCCATCCTCGGCCGCGTCGCCGCGCCGCCCGAGCACGAATCGACCAGCGGCGTCTTTTACTTTTGGGTCGATCGCTCCCAGAGCGTGGAACGCACGCAGATCGTCGTCACGAAATCGACCGTCGGCGCGCGGGCGGTGTCGTTCGTCGGCATCGTGCAAGAGGTCTACCGGCGCAGCCGGCAGAAGGACATCGGCGAAGAAGCCGCGCGCTTCGATAATCGAAGCCAGGAACAGCCGCCGTTTGAATCGGAAGGCGTGACCTTCGCCGAGGTGGCGATCCTGCGGACCGACCCCGTGGCGCACACGCCGCCGACGGAGGAGAGCGCCGTTCACTTGGCTTCGCCCGAGGAAGCCGCGAAGGGTTACGGGGTAGATCGCATGGGCCAGCGGCTCGACATCGGCCTCCTGCGCAACGGCGGCGGCGACCAGTTCGCGGGCACCGCCGCCATCGATCTCGACTTCCTCCTCGGCAAGAACGGCGGGCACCTGAACGTCAACGGCATCGCCGGACTCGGGACGAAATCGACCCTGCTGCTGAGCATGAACTGGCTATTGCTCCGCGAAGCGGCGAAGCAGAAGCTGGCGCGGCCGGGGGACACCAAACGGTTGCAACTGGTACCGGTGATCTTCAACGTCAAGAATTCGGATCTCTTCTTCATCGACCGCTGGAATTCGGAATTCAAGAAAGACGAAGCGCAGAATCGCAAAGATTGGCGCGACATGGACGTCGCCGATCCGAAACCCTTCGCGAAGCCGGAGTTCTTCGCCCCGCAGGCGCGCAATCTGACGACCCCGATGCAGACAGGCGGCCGCATAGCCGACGTGAAGCCCTACAGTTGGTCGCTCTCGGACATCATCGAAGGGGGCCTGTTCAAGTACCTCTTCGCCTGGGACGACCTCAACTCGGCCAACCTCGGCGGGCTCGTCAGCGAAGTGGAGGAATGGCTGACGAGCGGACCGCCGGACGCGCCGAAGCTCCGCACGACGGACAATGCCCCGCAGACTTTCGAAGCGATGATCGAGTGGTTCCGCGAGATCAAGAACCAAGATCGGGAAGCGGCCAGAAAGGGTCTGTTTGGCGAGTTCGTGCTGGCGACGAAGGCGAGTTTCTTCCGCCGGTTGAAGTACATCGTCGCCGAAGGAAACGGCGTACTCCGCCGCGACGAGCCGAAAGGCAACCCGCTGAAGATTCCCGAGACCGGCATCGACGATCCGCTCGTGATCGACCTCAACGGCCTGCACCGCACGCCGAGCTTGCGGCGCTTCGTCGTCGCGGCCGTGTTCCACCAGATCATGGCGACGCAGAGTAAGAAGCAGGTGATCGGGCTGAAGTACCTTATCACGCTCGACGAACTCAACCGCTTCGCCCCGAAGGACAGTTCGGACGCCATCACCGAGCAGCTCGAGACCGTCGCGGCGGAGGGGCGCAGCCAGGGGGTGATCCTCTTCGGCGCCCAGCAGCAGGCGAGCCTCGTGAAGCCGCGCGTGATCGAGAACTCCGCGCTGCGGGCCATAGGCCGCAGCGGCACTTTGGAACTCGGCCACGACGTCTGGAAGTTCCTCGGCCCCTCGACGCGGAACGCCGCTTCGCAACTGCTCCCCGCGGAGAAGTTGCTGTACCAACCGAGTTTCCGCGAGCCGATGTTGGCGAAGATCCCCTTCCCGCCCTTCGCCCTGAGCGAGAACGACGCCGAGCCGGCGGAGGCTGTACCGGGTACGCCCGCCGCACGCACCCTAGCCCCCAACGCCGATTTGGACGGATTCTGAGCGAGAATCGGGTAACGATCCGTCGCCCGGCGGCAATAGTCTCCGGAAGCCACCTCCACCGGAGACCGCGCGTGAGAATCATCCACACCGCCGACTGGCACCTGTGCGACCGCCTCGGCAAAATCGACCGCACGCGGGATTTGGAGGCCCGCGTGGAAGCGGTCGCGGCGCTCTGCCTCGAACACCGCGCAGACGTGCTGCTCATTGCGGGGGATGTCTTCAGCGAGCAGGCCACCGTCGATGAAATGACGCGCTCCCTCGAACACGTGGTGAAGACGTTCGCGCCGTTCTGCGCCCGCGGCGGGACGATCCTCGCGATCACCGGCAACCACGACCGCGACGGCAAGGTCAACATGGTCCGCGCGGGGATGAAGCTCGCCGCCCCCGATGCCGGTCGCGATGGCGTCTTGCCCGCCGGGCGGATGTACCTCGTCAATGGCCGGGCGGTCGCATCGCTGGTCGGCGCGGGCGGTCAACGCGTGCAGTTCGTGCTAGTGCCCTATCCGTTCTCCAGCCGGTACGATCTCTCCGCGACCGAGTACCGCAGCAAGGAAGAGGAGAACCGCCTGCTGCACGGCCGGGTCGCCGAGTGGATTCAACGCGCTTCCGCCGATCCGAAATTCGACCCGGCGCTGCCGACGATCCTCACGGCCCACCTGCACGTCCGCGGTTCGGAAGTCCACGCCGTGTACAAGATGTCCGAGCGGGACGACGTGCTCTTCGACTTGGGCGACCTCAACCCGATGTGGACCTACGTCGCCCTGGGGCACATCCACAAACCGCAGATCCTCGGCGGCGCGGAGAACGTCCGCTATCCCGGCAGTCTCGACCGACTCGACTTCGGCGACACCCACGACGAGCATGGGGTGCTGCTCTTGGAGATCGACGGCGCTCGCCCGGTGGCGCCGACGCGGCTGCGCATACCCGGCACGCCCTTCCACACGATCGAACTCGCCGACCCCGCGTCGGAACTCGATTCGCTCGCGGAGAAGTACCCGGACCGGGAAACCGCCATCGTGCGATTCCGGCTGGGCGCCTGCGGCGCAGGATCGAGCCGCGACGAAGTCGGCCGCAAATTGCGAAAGCTCTTCCCGCGCTGCCACGAAATGAAGTGGTTGGAAGCCGAGGCCGATGGGAATGCCCCGACCGTCGGGTTCACCGTGCGGGCCGGGTTCGAGACGACCGTGCGCGAATACCTCGGCGAGAAGCTGATCGGCGACGCCGACCGGGACCGCGTGCTGGAACTCGCCGAAACCTTCTTGACCGAATTGAGGAACCGATGATCCCCAAGCGCGTGACCCTCGAGAATTTCCTGAGTTTCGGCCGGGAAACGACCATCGCGTTCGACGACGACGAACCGCTCTGGGTCCTCGGCGGCCCGAACGGCGTCGGCAAGTCGGCCGTGTTCGACGCGATGACTTACTGCCTCTTCGGCGCCCACCGGGGCGGGCAGAAGGACATCGAACCGCTGATCCATCACGGCGCGAACGGCTTTCGGGTCTGCTTCGAGTTCGACTTGAAAGCGTCGGCCTACCGCATCACGCGCAATCGCGCGGGCAACCGCACCACGCAATCGGTCGAGCACCGGTCGCTCTCCGGCGGCGATTGGACCCGCGTGCCGAACTTGAACTCCGTCGGCGACGTCGGGAGGTGGACTGAGGAAACGCTCGGCCTCGATTACAAATCGTTCCAGGCGTCCGTGCTTCTGAGACAGGGCAAGGCGGACGACATCGTCGAAGCGAAGCCGACGAAGCGCTTCGAAATCCTCCGCGGCATCATCGGCAGCGAGAGCTACGAAGCGCTCGGGGATCTCGTGAGCATCGCTGAGAAAGAAAAGTCCGATTCGCTGAAGAAGTTCAAGCAGCGGCGGGACAACGCCACACTGGTCACCGCCGAGGAGGTGAGCGCGGCGGCCGCCGGCGAAGCGGGCGCTCGGAAGGAGAAGGGCGCTGCGGCCGAGCGGGCCCAGGCGGCGCTCGAACACCGGGGGCACGCGAAGAACTGGAACGACCTCCGGGCGGCGCTGTCCGAACACGGCGCGAGGATCGGCGCGGCGGAACTGAGGGCAAAGGAAGCCGAGAACATCCGCGCGGACCACGACCGCGCCGAAGTGCTGGCGAGCGTACTACCGATTCTCGACAAGCTGATTCCGAAGGTGGCGAGTGCGGCCCGACTCGCGGCGAGCCTTCCCGATCTACGACTGCGAGCCGGGGAATCGCAGCTCGAAGTTTCCCGATTGACCGAAGAGAACACCCGAGAAGCGGACTCGGCGAAGGCGCACAAGGTATGCGCTGACCAGCACGAACGAGACGCGAAGGAACTGCGGAAGGAGGCGGCGCAGAAGGAAAAATTCCGC
>JBBRUN010000266.1:0-7832 GCA_038247765.1 Gemmatales bacterium
CGGCATCGTCGAAGCCTTCGGCTCCAACGGTCGCTTCCTCCACTCGGCCCTCGCCGCGTTCGGCCCCAAGGATGTGCTCGCGTTCTTCCACGCCGAAGGGGTGATGACCAAAGTCGAAGACACGGGGAAGATCTTCCCCGTCAGCGATCGCGCCGTCGATGTGCTCGACGCCATTCTGCGCCGGCTCGACCGCAGCCGGGCCAAGCTCGCCCTCGCCGAACCGGCGCTCTCTGTCGAGAAAATCGCAGAAGGCGGCTTCCGCGTTTCGACCGGCACCCGGCAACTCACCTGCGAGCATCTGCTCATCACCACCGGCGGCCTGTCGTACCCGGGGTGCGGCACCACCGGCGATGGCTACGGTTTCGCCCGGCAGTTCGGCCACACCGTCACCGCGACGCGGCCTGCGCTCGTGCCCCTCACGGTGAACGCGGCTTGGGTGCCCGAGTTGAAGGGGATCACCGTGCCGCAGGCCGGGTTGAAGGTGTTCGATCCCGAGAACAAGCTCTTGGATGCGCGGAAAGGGTCGATGCTCTTCGCCCACTTCGGGCTGACCGGCCCGGCCCCGCTCGATGTCAGCCGCGCGGTCAGCGGGCACGCGACGCCTAATCGATTGAGCTTGGAGATGGACTTCCTTCCGGGTGAAACGGAAGCCGGCTTCGACGAATTCCTCAAAGTCGAAACCCTAGCCCAAGGGAAAAAGCAACTCGCGGGGGTGATGGCCGAGCGCCTGCCGCGCAGAATCTGCGATGCGATGCTGGCGCAAGCCGACATGCCCTTGGATCGCAAAGCGGCGGCGCTGAGCAAAGTCGATCGGCAGAAGCTGGCTGCAATGGCCAAACGGATGCGCGTGCCGCTGCGAGGCACCCTCGGGTTCGAGAAGGCCGAGGTCACCGCCGGCGGCGTGAGCTTGGAGGAAGTGGATTCGCGCACGATGCAGAGCAAGCTGCAACCGTGCCTCTACTTCGCCGGTGAAGTGCTCGATTTGGACGGCTGGATCGGCGGGTACAACTTCCAAAGCGCGTGGAGCACTGGCCATCTCGCGGGCCGGGGAATCTGAGTTTGCCGACCGCTACTCCACGAACTCCACCGCCACCGGAGCGGGAATGATCCCGGCCTTGTGCGCTTCATCGAGCAATCGCTTCACGGCCGCGCGACCGCGATCGCCGTAGTCGAGCGTCCAGTCGTTCACGTACATACCCACGAATTTATCCGCGAGTGTCACGTCCATATCGCGGGCGTATTGCAATGCGTGGTCGAGCGCTTCGCGGCGGTGCTCGAGGCCGTAGACGATGCTTTCGCGGAGCAACCGGCTGACGTCGGCCATCGCTTGTTTGCCGAGGTCCTTGCGGATGACGTTCCCGCCGAGGGGCAGCGGCAGGCCGGTCTTCTCCTGCCACCAGACCCCGAGATCGACGATCAGTTGCAGGCCCTGATTTTTGAAGGTGAGCTGCCCCTCATGAATGATCAGGCCCGCGTCGAACTTCCCGGCTTCGACGACGTTCAAGATTTCGTCGAAGGGCACGATTTCGAATTGGATCTCTTGGCCGGGCGCCACATCGGCGAAGAGGAGCTTGAGGGTGAGGAACGCGGTCGTGAGCGTCCCCGGTACGGCGATCTTCAACCCCGGCAAATCGGTCAGCGCATATTTCTGTTTCGCCACGATCATCGGGCCGTAATGGTCGCCCATGCTGCATCCGCTCGGCAGCAGGGCGTAGCGGTCGAGCAAGAACGCGTAGGCGTGGATGCTCACGGCCGTGACTTCGAGTTCCCCCTTCAGCGCGCGCCGATTCAGGGTTTCGATGTCTTGGAGTTCGTGGGTGAAGCGATAGTCGCCCGTGGGGATTTTGTCGTTCGCCAAGGCGTGAAACATGAAGGCATCGTCGGGGTCGGGCGAATGGCCGACGCGGATTAACTGACTCATAGTTGTCTCCGATATTCTTGCCGAGCGGTGGGCGTAAGCCCTCCGAGATATTCGCACTCAGTCACAGTCAGGACACTCGGAAGGCTTACGCCAACCGCTCTGGAAGCACCTGTCCCGCCCGCATCGTCAACACGGTGTTCGCTTGCTGGGCCAAGTCCATGTCGTGGGTCACTACGATCATCGTCTGGCCGCTTTTAGCGAGGTCGCGCATCGCGGCCAGCACTTCGCCGACCATGCTGGGGTCGAGGGCGCTCGTCGGTTCGTCGAACAAGATCACTGTCGGATTAACCGCGAGAGCGCGGGCGATTGCAACACGCTGTTGCTGCCCGCCGGACAAATTCCCCGGTCGGGCGTCGAGTTTCTCGGACAGGCCCACGCGCGCCAGCAGCTTCTTCGCCGTCTCGGCCGCTTCGGCGCGGCTCTTCCCGAGGGCGTGTACCGGCCCGGCCATCACGTTTTCTTGGGCCGACATGTGCGGGAACAAGTTGAACTGCTGGAAGACCATGCCGACCTTCCTGCGGATCGACAGCAGCATCCGCGGGTCGAACGGTTTGCCGCCGGTGCCCATCAGCACGAGGTCGTCGCCGATTTGGATCTGGCCTTCGTGGAAGGTCTCCAAGCCGTTGATGCAGCGCAGCAGGGTACTCTTGCCGCCGCCCGAAGGCCCGACGAGAGCGGTCAGTTCCCCGGCGCGGAATGTCGCGGTGGCGCCGTCGAGCACGCGGTGGGCGCCGTGGTACTTCACGAGGTTCGTGATCTGAATCATCAACGGCCCCCCGTCGGTGCGTTCAAACGCCGTTCGAGCCGGTTGGCCACGATGGAGAGTGGATAGCTCATCAGCAGGTACAGCCCGGCGGTGACGAACGCGAGTTCGACGATCAACGAGCGGTTGAAGTTGTACAGCTCGTTGTACTTCCGCGTCAATTCGACCACGAGGATGATCGAGCACGCGGAGGTGTCTTTGAAGAGCGCGATGAAGTCGTTGGTGACCGGGGGGATCACCAACCGCACGGCCTGCGGCACGACGATCCGGCGGATGGCGGTGGCGCGCGACATGCCGAGGGCGAGGGCCGCTTCCATTTGCCCCTTCGGGATGGCGAGCAATCCGGCGCGGTAGTTCTCCGCTTCGTACGCGCTGTAGTTCAGGGCCAATCCCAAGACGCCGGCGACGAACGGCGTGAGGTTCTGGGCGAGCCAGACGAAGGCGCCGAAGTCGGTCTGGAACATCAACTCCGGGATGAGGTAGTAGATCATGAATAACTGCAACAGCAGTGGCGTGCCGCGGATGACTTCGACGTAGATACCGAGGGGGACGCCGAGCCAGAACGGGCCGTAGACCCGGCCGACGGCGACGAGCAGGCCGACGAGCATCGCCAAGGGGAACGAGACGACCGCGAGGAGCACCGTGATGCCGGCGGCGCCGAGCAGTTCGCGGAAAAGCCGGGGCCACGGATTCACCGCTTGGCCGTCATCGTCCACGTCTTCGTCTTCTTCGACATCCTCCTGCGGCCACGGTTGTTCGAGCCAGTACCAGAGGCGCTCTTGGTCCTCGTTCCAGAGGCCGTACTTCTTGTAAATCTTCGGCAGCGTCCCGTCGCGCAATCCTTCGGCGATCGCTTTGTCGAGGGCGGCGCCGAGTTCTTTGTCGTCTTTGCGGTAGTAGATGACGTAGAAACCGGGCTTCACCGGTTCGCCGATGGCGACGAGGCCTTTTTCGTTCTTGAGGAAGTAGCTCGCGGCGGGATTGTCTTGGACGGTCGCATCCATCCGTCGGTCTTGTACGAGCTTGAAGACGTTGGCCACATCCGGGTTCGATTGCAGGTTCACCCCTTCGGGGTAAGTTTTCTTCATGTGCTTGTGAGCGGCGCTACCCCCGAGGACACCGACGGTCTTCACGGGCGTTGCCGGGTTGGGGAACAGATCTGCCCAGCCGCGCAGTTCTTTGTCCTTGGCCGTTTCTTGATTGCTGATGAGCACGAGGCGGTAGACGTAGTACGGCCGCGTCGCGGAGTATTCGGCGAGCAGGTCTTTGCGGAGTTCGTACCCATTCAGAACGATGTCGAGGCCCTTTTCGACATCGGCGGGTTTGTCGAGTTGCTTCGGCAGGTTGGCCCAGTCGCCGTCCACCATCGCGCTGTCGCGGCCGAGCTTCTTCGCCAAATACTCGGCAAGTTCGACTTCGAAGCCGATGTATTTCTTGTCGGGGCTTTTGTCATCGACGTAGATATACGGCGCGCCACCGGTGGGGTCGGTGCCCCAGCGCAGGGGCTTTTTTTCTTGGGCTTGGGCGGGCAGCGCGGCGAATAGAAGCAGGATGACTGGCAATCGTCGCACGGGCGGCCACCTCTTGGAACGATCGTCGAAGTCACTTCGCCCCGGACAAAATCCAATCCTTGATCAGCTTGATCTCGGCGGCGGTCAGTTTCTCTTTGCCGGCGGGGGGCATGGCTCCGCTTTCGATTTGGCCCCAGAGGTAGCTTTTCTCCAAGTCCTTGGCGACGACCGCCAAGCCGTTGTCGCCCCCTTTGGCAATCGACGCCAACGTCCGCATGTCGAGGCCGCCTTTGATCGAACCGTCGCCGTGGCAGCCATTGCACTTCGCTTTGAAGATAGCGCTGATTTTCGCCGCGTACAGAACTTCCGTCCCCATCGGTTCCGGCGGCTTCGGCTTCGTCGGAGGAGTCACCGGCTTGGTCGGCTCCGGTTTCGGTTTGGTCGGTTCTGGCTTCGGTTTGGTCGGTTCCGGTTTCGGTTTGGTCGCGACTGTCACGGGCTTCGTCGGCTCGGTTTCCGGCACCGTCGGCTTGGCGGGGTCGTTGTGAACCACTTCCGTGATGATCTTCGCCTTCGGTTCGGTCTTGCTCTGGCCGAGCGAAACCCCGAGGCCGAAGCCGAAGAGCAAAATCGCCCCGACGCCGCACATGCCCAGTATCCATTCGCCTTTGGGCATCGCCGGCTTGCGTTCGGTTTCCGGTTCGTCCGATTCCATATCGTCGTGGGGCATGGGCGGCTCCTAGAGAGTGTGGAATCCAGTTTGGCACACTCCCGGCGGGTTGTCGCCGCTATTCTTGACAGAACCGCCCGCGCCCGGCAAGTGGGCCGTGCGAATTCGCGGAAACGCCGATAATTTTGACGCCGCTGCCGCGCGATCGTAAATTGTCACCATCAGCAAACCCAAAACCTTCGACGGATGCCTCGCCGCGCTCCGCGACGATCAACGCGCAGCCCTCGAGACACGCCGCAAACTCATCCGCGCGGCGGCGCCGGCGGCCGAGGAATACGTCGATTCTGGCCTTGCCGCCTTCCGCGTGGATGGCAAACCGTTGGTGGCCATCGGCGCCTCCGCGAAGCACTGCGCCTTCTACCTGATGAGCGGATCGATGGTCGAAGCCCACGCCGAGGAACTGGCGGACTACGACACTAGCAAAGGAACCGTACGCTTCGCCGCCGACTCCCCCTTGCCCGCCAAGCTCGTCGAGAAGTTGGTGAAGGCCCGGCTCGCCGAGAACGCGGAGCTCCCCGAGTCGTAGCGCCGGACACCTTGCCTTGATCCCCCGCCGCGCGGACAATGCCCGTCTCTCTTGCCCCATCGCTCCGGAGTGCCCCATGAAAATCGGCATGAACCTGCTCCTGTGGACCGGCTTCGTCACCGAGGCCGAGTTCCCCACCATCGCCAAAATCAAGGCGGCCGGGTTCGATGGGGTCGAATTGCCGCTGTTCGATGGCACCGCCGAACATTACAAGATGATCCGCGCCGAACTCGACCAGCAAGGCCTCGCTTGCTCCACCGTCACCGTGATGACGCCCGAAGCCAACCCGATCAGCCCCGATGCGAGCATTCGCAATTCGGCCGTGGAGCGGTTGAAGTGGGCTATCGAGATGAACCACATCCTCGGCAGCGTCGCCATGTGCGGGCCGTACCACTCGCCGTTGGGGGTGTTCAGCGGAGCCGGGCCGACCGCCACCGAAAAAGGGCACGCGGTGGAAGTGCTGCGCCAAGTCGCCGAATTCGCCGGGCAGGCCAAGCTCACGCTCGCTATCGAGTATTTGAATCGATTCGAATGCTACTTCCTAACGACGGCGGCCGACGCGCGGACGCTGGTGAAGGCGGTCGATCACCCGAGCTTCCGCTGCATGTACGATACCTTTCACGCCCACATCGAAGAGAAATCCCAAGCTGCCGGCGTCGCAGCGTGCAAGGATGTCTTCGCCCACGTCCACATTTCCGAGAACGACCGCGGCACCCCCGGCACGGGCCAAGTCCGTTGGGACGAAGCCTTCCGGGCTATCCGCAGCACCGGCTACGACGGCTGGTGCGTCATCGAAGCCTTCGGCCGTGCGCTCCCGGATCTGGCCGCGGCCACCCGCGTGTGGCGCGATCTGTTCCCGTCGCCGGAAGAGGTCTACACGAAGGGCATCGCCTTCATCCGCGACAAATGGGCCGCTGCGGAATGATTCGCCGCAGCGGGAAGTTGCGCCGCCGTTACACACACCGCCGACCGTTTCGGGTAACTTAATCGTCTAGTTTGTGGTCGGATCCGTTTCTCCCTTCCCGGAGTTTCCCCATGCGTTTGAATCGTTGGCTCATGGTCGCCCCCATCGCGGGCGCCATCGGCGTCGGGCTCAGTGCCGATTACCTCTTCAGCGCGGATGACAAAAAGCCGGCTGCCGATCCGAAGCCGGCCGTGACGCTGCCAATCACCCAAGTCGTCATGTTCAACTCCGGCGTCGGCTACTTCGGCCGCAGCGGGAAGGTGACGGACGATGCGCGGGTCGATTTGACCTTCCCCGAAACCGACATCAACGACCTGCTGAAATCGATGACGCTGCAAGATTTGGACAACGGCCGCGTCAGCGCCGTCAGCTACGACAGCCGCGAACCGGTGGCTCGGACGCTCAGCAGCTTCGCTATCAACTTGAACAGCCAACCGACGCTCGCCGGGATTCTGACGCAGACACGCGGCGAGAAGATCGAAGTCGTCATGCAACCGGGCGCGACGACGCAACCGGGCAACCTTACCGGCACCATCGTCGGCATCGAATCGCAGAAGATCCCCGTCGGCACGGCCCAACTCGACACGCAGATGCTGAACATCCTGACGGGCGAGGGCCTGCGCTGCATCAAGATGATGGACATCCAGCGTGTGCGCTTCACGAACCCGGTTCTCGAAGGCGAACTCAAACGCGCGCTCGACGTGTTGGCGCTGAGCCACGACACCGCGAAGAAGGCGGTGCAACTGCACTTCAGCGGCGACGGCGAACGGCGCGTGAAGGTCGGCTATGTCATCGAGTCGCCGATCTGGAAGACGAGCTACCGGCTCGTGCTCGACAAAGAAGGCAAGCCGTACCTGCAGGGCTGGGCCATCGTCGAGAACACGACCGACGAAGACTGGAACAGCGTGAAGATGGTACTGGTGTCGGGTCGGCCGATCAGCTTCAAGATGGACCTGTACAACCCGCTCTACGTCCCCCGGCCAACGGTCGAACCGGAGCTGTTCGCCTCGCTGCGGCCGCCGGCGTACGAAGGGGGGTACAAAAATCTCACTGACCAGACGCAAGGATTGGACGTCAACGTCGGCGAAGAGAAAGCCAAGAGCGGCGCTCCCCGGAAACAACTGGACAATCTCCAGAAGCAGGCCAAGAATCAGAGCTTCCGCGAAACGGAGAGCCTACAATCGCGATCCGAGAATCGCGCCTACGCCAACGATGTCGCCAAGGAACTGTCCGAGCGCATGGATCTCGGTTCCGTCGTCTCCGCCGCGACGGCCTCCAAGCTCGGCGACTTCTTCCAGTACGCCATCGACCACCCCGTCAGCCTCGCCCGGCAGAAGTCAGCCCTCTTGCCGATCGTCGGCAAAGACATCGAAGGTAGCCGCGTCAGCATCTACAACCCGAGCGTGCAAGCCAAGCA
>JBBRUN010000267.1:0-7815 GCA_038247765.1 Gemmatales bacterium
GCGAACAGGGAGCGGAGCGACATCGAGAACCTCGGGACGGGGAGGAAAGCGGACTGTGATGATACGCCGAACGCCGGGGGTTGTGCCAGTCGCATCGGCGGATGCCATCGGATTTTCGCGTCAACCCCCCGCAGATCATTTGCGCTCGCCCTTCAGCAGTTCCGCCATGGCGCGGCCCATGCGGAGGCCGACCTCCAAATACGTCTCGGCATTGCGGTTGTAGTGGTAACCTTGGTTTTTAGGCGAGTCGGCGGCTTCCCGCCACAATTCGCGGGAATCCACGGCTTTCACGTTGCCGTCGAATTTCTTGTACTTCTTCGCGTCGCCGACGGCGAGTTGCGCTTCGGCGATTTTCAACCCCAAACCTTCGCGGCCGGGGTTTCCGCACCCCGTCGCCAGAACGAACTTGGCTTTCGGCGCGTCATAGTCCTTCCGCAGGCTCTGGATCAACCGTTCCAAGTTCTCCTCGTATTTGCTCGCGTGCGCGGCGCTGCCGGTGTCCTTGTGCCCTTGCCACCAGACGAATCCGGCGACCTCGTATCCCTGCTCCTTGTAACCTGGGTACCATTTGGCGATAGTCTTGAGGGCTTCCTTGGCGTTCGTCATGTCGTCGTCGTATTGCTTGCCGGCGTACCACTTCACTTCTTTTTTCGGTTGCCCTTCCACCCACGAGTCGGGCGTGTCTTTGTACCCGGCGTAGGTCTTTCCGTCGAATGTGTACGACTTGCTACCGGGCGGAAGCAGATCCCACCCCAGGCTGCGGTTGCCGATGCACGACTTCAAGATCAGCACCGGTTCATCGAGCATGTGGCCCATCACGTAACCGAACCCCAGCTCCGGGCCGATGGCGGTCCCATTGTTGGCGGTCGGGCTGAGCGGGGCACCTTTCTTCACGCGGGCGTCGTAGTAGTACACGTCTTTCCGCTCGGTCCACTTGTCGCCGTCCACCAGCCACGGGTACTTCTTGTCGGTTTTCGTGAGGGACTTGAGCGTCCCCTTGGCCGTTTCCGGGCCGATGTCGCCCATGCCGACCATGTTCGACTGCCCCATCAAGATGAACACCTTGATGGGCTTGCCCGCGGCACCGGGCTTGTCGTCCGGCTTGGGCAGTTCTTGTGAGAATGACGCCCCGGAAGACGCGGCGAAACCGAAGAGCACACAACTGAGGATTGATCGCATTCGGAACATTGGGTTTGAACTCCGTTAATTAAAGAAATGCGGCGAGGCCCGCCGCGAACGCCTGCGCGGCCGGCGGATGATACCGCAGCCACAATTCCGGTTCGATCAGTTCCAGTTCCGTCACGGCCAGCCGGCCGTCGTTGTCGCGCACCATGTCCACTCGGCCATACACCGGCACCGGTTGGCAAACGGCCGCGGCGCGTTCGGCGAGCGCGATCTGATCTTCCGTCGGCCGGTATTCGTGGACGGTTCCACCGTGGTCGTCTTGCACGCGGAAATCGCCGGGCTTGGCCACCTTCCGCACGGCGTGCGAGTAGCGCCCGTCGAACACCATCAGCGTGTCCTCGCCGGTGTGGGCGATGTCGGCTTGGAAGGGCTGCACGATCATCGACTCGCGCGTCAGCAACTCCGCGAGCAGCGGTTGATGATCGCCCGCCGTGCGGCGGTTCACCCGGTACGTGTGCCGGGCCGCACCCGACACGCACGGCTTGATGACCGCTTCATCCCAGCCCGTTTCATCCAGGACATCGGCTAGCGTTCCCGTCGAGCCGCGATGCAGGAACCGCGACGGCACCACGGGCACGCCGCGATCCGCGAGGTCGGCGAGGTAATGCTTGTCCCAATTCCAGCGAACCGTGGAACCGGGGTTGCACAACCGCGTCGCTCGTTCGGCGCGCCCCAGCCAGGTCGAGAACTCGACGTAACGCTCGTGGTAGTCCCAAGTCGAGCGGAACACGGCGCATCGGAATCGAGACCAATCGATGGACTCATCGGCCCAATCGACCCGCGCCGATGTCAGTCCACGTTGGGTCAGTGCCTCCCGCAACAGGCCGTCATCATCCAGGATGTTGCGCAAATACCAGTCCCCCTTCTCCGCGACGCTCGCGGTGTAACGGCGGTCGGTGAGCAACGCGACGTCGAACGATTGCATCGGAGAGGTTTACTCCTTCTCGGCCCGTTTACCCGGAGCAATCCAACGCGTTCGGACCCGGCGACATTCAGCGGTCGATCGCAATAATCGGTCGCGAGAGGACGTTTTTGGAGAACTCCCCGTAGTGATCCGATCGCCAGTAGTGCTTCAGGTCATTGGCCGCGATCAACTGCAAACCCGGAGTGGCGATGGCGGGGTTGCAAAGAACGTAAAGATCTTCTTTCGCGATGTACCCGACCAAAGCGAGCGTGTGGCCGGCCTCGCCGCCGGGGTATTGGGCGCCAGTGTATTTGAAATCGATGACTACGGGACGGCCCGCATCCAGTTCGCTGCGGACGAAGGTTGTCGCTTTGTCGAACCCGTCGTCGTCGGGCTTGAAGGTGACCAGTTTCCAACGGAGATCCAGCTTCTTCGACGCCTTGAGTAGATCTTCCCAGTCCGTACCCGTGCCGAGGGGCGGGGGGCAGAGTCGTTTGACATCCCAGCCGCCGGCCTTCTTCCCTTGGGCGCGGGCGAGCATGGCGGAACTGGTCGGCCCGCAGTTGTTCCACCCTTGGTGGATGTGCGGCATCGGCACCAGCGCGAACTGGCCCGGCTCGGCCTTCCGGCCGCGGTAGTCGATCAACTTGAGTAGGTCGGCCCCCTGTTGGGCGGCCATACTGTCGCTCGGTTGTTCGGGATTACTGGTGGGGCCGACTTTCTTTGTCCGCGAGACTTTCGTCCAACTCTCGCGGGCATTCTTGAGGTCACCGGCTTGGAAGTGGATCTCGCCCATCAAGACGAGGCCGGCGGGGTCGTTCAATTCCACCGCTCGCTCGGCGAGCTTGCGAGCTTCTTTCGCATCGGCGGCGACCCTTTCCCCGGCTAGGTAAACCATGGCTGCCGTCGAGGCGGATCTGCCGTGACCCATGGCCGCCGCTTTCTTCCAAGCCCCGAGTGCCTTCGGCACGTCCTGTTCCACCCCTTGCGCGGCGAAGAGGCATTGCCCCAAGTTCCAAGCTGCGGTCGCGGACTTCTCGGCGGCCGCCTTGAAGTACCCGCAAGCGATCTCCGGACTCCGCTTCACTCCGAGGCCTTGAAAATACATCCAGCCGACGAAGTCCATCGCTCGCGCATCGCCCCGATCGGCGACGGGGTGCGCCCACCTCATCGCTTCGGCGTAGTCCCGCGTCACGCCGGTACCGTCTCGGTAGCGGTAGGCGAGGGCCATTTGCGCCTGACTGTCGCCCCGCTCGGCCTTGGCAATTAAGTCATTCGTCGGAATGGCATCATCCGCGCGGGCGCGCGCAACGTAGGCCAGGCAGACGATCACCAGCAGCGTGGGAATTCTTTTCATCGAGAACGCTCTCCGCGATTTGGAACTTGTCGTCCATTCGTTACGACGCCTAGCGAGCTTTATTCCTTGCTACCTTGCCGCGTGACGATGGGCACGTAGCCGATTTCGAAGCCCTTCGGCGGAGTGACGAGAACCGCGGGATCGAGTTCGGCCAGTTTGCCGACTTTCGGCGGGGGGAGGTACTCGCGGTCCTTGGTCCAGTTCTTGTGCAGCAGTTCGACCCGCTTTTGCAGGCTCTCCCGTTCGTCGGCGGTTATGTCGGCGTTCAGCAAAGCGGGTTGATCGGCGAAGCGGTACCAAGAGTACGTCACCACACTACCGTCGCCGAGCTTGGCCGTGAACGGCCCGGCCACCGGCCCCGGCTTCTTCCAACTGCTGTCGGCTTCATCGGGGGTGACGTACGGTTTCTGCTCTGGCGTGCGAACGCGCGGGAATTCGACCTTCGCCAGACCCGTTTCGGCGGGAACGTCTTTGGCGCTCACCACGACCCACTGATCTTGATCCTTCTTGTCCTTCCCCAAGCGGTAGTACTCGGGCAGGGTGACGAGCGCGTCGGCTTTCGTCACCGAGTCTTTGGTCCATTTGTAACCGTAGGTGGAGTCATCCAGGGCGACGGGCGTGGCGAACGAATTCCACGCGAGCGGTATTTTTTTATCCTTGGTGTTCGGCGGGTAGATTTCCCAAGTGGCTCCGCCTTTCCCGTCGAATTTATGTGCGCTGCTGGCCTTGGGGTCGATCTCGCCGGACACCGCTTGGCCACCTTCGAACCACGTTTTCACGCCGTCCCACAGCGCGGCCTTTTTGTACGCGGTGATCCGGTGAACCAGCGGGGCATCCCCCTCCGATTTCCTGGGGAACTGCGTGGGGGCGACGCGGGCGTAGGTGTCCCCCTTCGCATCTTTGGCGATGTATGCGGGAATGTGTTGGGTTTCCATTTGCAGCGCGCGGTTCGGGTCGGACGGCAGGGTGTCGAGGAACAGGCCGCCCAGCTTGGGGTTCTCGGCCGACGGACGCGACCAGAAGTAGGGCGTGAAGAACGCGACCGGCCCCTTGAAGTTGTCGGTGTTGAGGAACAGGGTCCAAGAGTGATCCCCCGTCGGAACGTCTTTCCCCGCGGTCGTCTTCTTGGGCGAAGTCAGCGGCAGCGGCAGGTAGCCGTAGCCGAAGAGTTCCCCGTTGGTGCCCTGTTTGAGATTGAGGCCGTCCGGCGGCCAAAGTACCCACGGGCTGAGTTGGGCCACGCCGTACTTACCAGTCGGCTTCTTCCAGTCGCGGCCTTTGCCGGCGCCGGGGCCGTTGGCCCACTCACTGAAACCCAAGGCCACACCGC
Source organism: Gemmatales bacterium (assembly GCA_038247765.1). Classification (GTDB taxonomy): domain Bacteria; phylum Planctomycetota; class Planctomycetia; order Gemmatales; family Gemmataceae; genus JALHQU01. The sequence goes on from JBBRUN010000267.1 coordinate 4,777, forward strand.
CCATAATGAACTTCGGCGTTTCGGTGGCGAACCGCGTGTCGCGCCACCAGCCAAGCCCACCCTCGATGTCGGAGTAGTGTTTCTTCGGAGCCGGGCCTTCGAACTGCCCAAACATCCAAGTACCGAACAAACCGCTCTGGAAGTCCTGCCCCGGGTAGTTCTTCAAAAGTGGCCAAGCCGCCACGTAGAGGGAGAACCCGGCGTTGTTGTCCTTCTCCACTTTGCTATTGGGGACGAGCAGGTAGCCGGCCATTTCTGCAGGCAGAACGGAAGTTTTGACACCGACAAGAGCCTCGGCGAACGCTTTGCCGATGGGGGCCAGAATCTTGGCGGCGCCGAGGTAGTGGTACCCACCGTTGGAGACGCCCGCCTTCAGCCGTTTCGTCTCCTCCGGTGTGAAAGCGTCTGCGATGGCCTTGCCGCGGGCCTCCTCCTTCGCCTCCCGTGTCAACTTTGGATCCTTTTTGAACTCTTGGTTCAGCTTGTCGTTTAGCCGATCCATCCGCTGCTTGATCGCGTCTAGGTCGTCGTCCCAAAACGGTGCCGTATCCACCACCTTCACGTTGTCTTTGAACTCGGGCAGAGACGCCGGCGCGGCTTGGGCTTGGCGGAAGTGGAGCGTGTGGCCCTTATTGCCTTGCTTCACGCCGCCGACACCCAAGACGCCGATCACGAACGGCATCTTCGGAGCCGACAGATCCTTGCGCACGTCGCGGATGAAATGCGCCATCAATTCCGCGTAGAGGTCGTACCCGCCGGGCTTCATTTGGTTGGGATACACCCCGCTATCGACGAGGTCGTTGAACCCTTGGAACCAGACGAAGCCGGCCAGTTCGTAGCCCTGTTTCGGGTCGTAGTCCGGCACCACCCGCTTGATGTCCTTGAGGACCTTCCGCACGTGCGCCATCATTTCGCGGTAGTACACGCCCGTCGCTTTGACCTTCTCGGCCTTCAGCTTCTCCAGGTCATCCCCCCGCTTCTTCCGTTGAGACAACTCGGCCTCGCTCCACTCGAAAGCCCCACCGCTGGGCGGGCGGAAATCGGTGTGCAGGCTCCGGCCTCCCCACGAGGTCTTGATGATCAGGATCGGCTCGCCCAGCAGTTTCTCCATGGTGATGCCGAACGTGAATTCCGGCCCGATCTTCACGTCGTTCGAGGCACCGTAGCCGACCGTCAGTTTGCCCTTTTGCTCTTTCAAATCGGTGTAGGCGTCGCCGAGACACCCGACCGAAGTGATCCAGACCTTCTCGCACACTTTCGGTTTGCCGTCCGGCGTCCGCATTTCTTTCAGCAGCGGTGCCGTCTTCGGGTCGTCGGCCAGGGAATCGAACGTCGAAACGTTCGCGTGCCCCTGCATATTCGACTGCCCGGCCAAGATGAACACCTTCAACGGTTTCTCGGCCGCAGTTGCGGGGACAGACATCGCGAGGAGAATGAGTCCGACGAAGACGGCGCGAATCCGGCTGTTGTGTGCCATGCTGGCTCCTCGGGTTAACTCGAACCGGTCGATCTTGAATCGCCGAGCCGGGATCGGATTCCCCGGAGTGACTGATCAGATTCAAGTCATAATCTTGACATTCCCGACTATTGGTTCGCGGAAAAAAAGTAACGAATCTCGGAATTGCCCACATGAACCGAATACCCCGCCGCGTCGCGCTGATGCTCGATCTCCAGTGGCCGTTCAAACGCCATGCGGAGATTTTCTCCGGCATCCAACGTTACGCGGAAGAGCGCGGCTGGACGTCGATCCTCGACGAGTTCATCCACGACACCCTCCGGCGTAAGCCGAGCGACGCGAACCGATATGACGGGATCGTGGCGCGGGTGAATCATCCACTCGCCAACCTCGCGGCCAAGTTGAGGGTGCCGGTGGTGAACGTGTGGCCGAGTTCGCCCGCGCGGCACCTCGTACCGGGCGTATTCCCCGATTCGACGGAAGTGGGCCGGATGGTGGCCGAACACCTTCTGACGCGCGGCTTCCGCACGTTCGCCACCCTGACCTCTCCGAAAAACGTCGACAACGATCTGGAAGTCGAGGAATTCACCCGAGTCGTCCGTGAAGCCGGCTTCAAGTGCAATTCCTCGTACATCCCTCAGCATCCTTACCGCGACCTAGCGAACTGGAAGAAAACCACCCGGCTCATCGAGAGTGCGATGGGCGAGTGGAATCCCCCGGTCGGCGTGTACGTCGGCCAAGAGGTGTGCGGGCGGTTGGTCGTTCAGGCCGGGCACCGACGCGGCTGGCGCATCCCGGACGACGTGGCCATCGTCGCCGGCAAGAACGAAGTCACGCTGTGCGAACAGCCCCGTCCCTCGCTCACCAGCATCGAGATCGGCTACGACCGCGTCGGCTACGCGGCCGCCGAATTGCTCGACCGATTGATGGTAGGAAAGGCGCCGCCGACTCACCCCATCCGATTGGCACCGCATGGACTGGTCGTGCGCGAATCGACCGACTTCTTCGCCGTCGACAACGCGACGGTCGCCGCGGCTCTGGCGTTTATCTCCGCGAATAGCCATCGGCCCATCGGCCCGGACGACGTTGCTCACGCGCTGAATGTCGAGACGCGGACATTGCAGAACTACTTCGGGCAAAGCATCAAACGGCCGATTGCAACCGAAATCCGACGAGTGCGCCTCGAACGGGCGAAACGCGAATTGGTGCAGAATGAGCGGTCGCTGACCGCGATCGCCCGCGATGTCGGCTTCGGCAGCATCCAGCGACTGTACGAGGTTTTCCGCCGGGAAGTGGGCGTATCGCCGGGCGAGTACCGCAAGCAGCGGCAGTTGGGCGCGGCGACGTGACTCCACACTAGCGTCTCGGTGACTGTTTCCGGTATTATGACAGTACCGCACCCCGGAGACGGCTGCCATGCCCGTCGCACGTTTTTGTCTCGCCGCGAGTTTGCTGATCGCATCTGCTTCGGCGAAGGCCGACGAACCGGCCGAGTTCTTCGAGCAGAAGATTCGCCCGCTGCTGGCGGAGCACTGCGCGAAGTGCCACGGGGATGCGAAAGCCACCAAAGGCAAAGATCCCAA
>JBBRUN010000268.1:0-7814 GCA_038247765.1 Gemmatales bacterium
AGCGTTTTCCAACGAGCCTGCCTTGTCGATGCCCGCGACCTTGCCCGCGCCGAGCATGTTGGACTGACCCATCAAGATGAACACTTTCACCGGTTTGGACATGTCCGCCGGTTTGCCATCGGGGCGGGGCAATGGCTTGGTGGTCTCTTCTGCGCGTAGGGGCAGCCCGAGACTCATCGCGCCAAGGGTAGTCGTGATCAGCACAATCAGTCGTAGTCGCATGAGATCTCTCCTGTCGAGGGTATTCGAACGGCAACCGCTCACACGTTACGCGAGGAACTCTCGGATTGGGCCTTTCTGATTCAGTTTGAGCCGTTCGAGAGCGAGGTCGAGGTCGCCGTAGTGTGGGATCGGGTTGCCGGAGGCATTGAGGATTGTTGTGTACCAGTTGCCGAGTGTCTTGTGCCCCTCTTGGCCGTGATACGGCAAGCGAATGTAGCGACCGGCGATGTTGAGTTTGGTATTGCGGCCTGAGAAGACGAGGAACGGCCACTCGACGCCGCTGCTGTGGTGCGTTTCGCCGTTGTCTGGGAAGTAGAGGAGCGTCGTGTTGTCGAACAGGGTTCCGTCCGCTTCAGGCACTGCCTTCAGCCGCTTGATGATGGTGTCGATGAGCGACATGTGCTGGGTGCGAATCGCCGCCCGGATCTCGTCGGCCTTGAGCGTCCCCATCCCTTTGCCGTGACCGACGTCGTGCAGGTTGACCGGCTCTTTCTCCAGTCCTTTCAGCCCGGTGTAGGGCGTGCCGAGTTCGTCCACGGTGAACGTCACTACGTTCGTCATACCGGAGATCAGCGTGGCCAGCAGAATCTCGACGTGGCCCCACTGGCGATCGACCGTAGTAATCTCGTCGGCGAGGTACTTGGCATCGAGCTTGGGCAGATGCTTGCGGATCGTCTCAGACATCTTTTCGAGTCGACCGTTCCTGGCGCGGATCGCTTCAACGGACTCCGCGTAGTTGGCGACCTTGGCACGCTCGGCCCCTTTCAGGTCGGTGGCGAGGTTCGACTGAGTCCCGGCGGTGAACTCCAGAACTTGCCGTTCCAGTTCGTACTGCACTTGGTCCTTCTTGTCGTTCGACACCAGCTTGAACAGTTCCCGCAGCGCGACCTTCGGTGAACCGTAGGCCATGTTCGGCTGCTGCGGCCCACGAGCGGAGAAGCCCGTTTCGATGCCGTTCACGTTGCCGCGGGCGTTGCCCCCGCCGTTGGGGAAGCACGCCAACTCGATGTGTTCGAGTGGAGAGGGAAACAGCCGGGCCAGTTCGAAGTCGACCGTCGCCCACTTGATCGAACTGAGCGCCTCATTCGCCTTGTAGACGCCGAGCGACGACTGCCAGGTGTGATGCCCAGTTGTACACATCTTTCCGGAGAGGCCTTGCAGAATCGTCATGTGGCTCTTGTGGCCCATGACCGGGGCCATCCACGCGGGCAACTCGTGCTTCGCAAGCGGCACGGAGAACGCCTCCTTGCTCTTCTCCCTCTCGGCATCCTCCTTGGCCAACGTTGGCGGCACCATCACGCTGGGAAACAGGCCGTTCCCTTTGTGCATGAAAATGAACCGCATCGGCGGTTTGCCGCTGCTCGGTGCCCCGAGAGTTTCTTGCAGCCATGGGGCGAAGGCAAGCCCACCACTCGCGGCGGCTGTGTTGAGCAAGAAGTTCCGTCGATCCAGCATGGCTATCCCTGGTTAGGGTTTGTTACCGAGTTCGCGGTTTACTTGCGGTACAGGAATGAGTCAGAAGTCAGTAGCGACACGATGACCACCTTGAAGCTACCCTCGTTCTTCACGTATGCCCGGTCGGCGTTGATCAACGTGTGCGAATCGCTGAGCATCTCGTTGCGTCCGAGGTAGAAACGGAACGCATGGCGAATGATCGACTGACGGACACGCTCCGACTTCGCAAGGCGATCGATCAGGTCGAGGGCGTCCTTAACATCGCCGTCGAGTTTGTGATCGCCGGTGCCGTCGAGTCGTCCGGTCGAGACCACGGGAGCAGTCTTGTAAGTGTCGGCCCCGTTCTTGATCTTCGCCTTCGCGAGCACGTTGTCGGGATGTTCGAGATTCTCGGCCGTGCGAAATCGGCCAAAGTCGTCGTACATCTCGAAGGGCAACCCGAGCGGGTTCATCTGTTGGTGGCACTTCATGCACGCCTGTTTTCCGGTCGCTAGGTCGAGGCGCGCCCGGAGAGTCTTGTGAGGGTCTTCGGGGATCTGGGCATCGACAGTAATTGGCACATCCGGCACGACGCCGGCCAGCAGTTTCTCGCGGATCCACTTGCCGCGTCGCACCGGGTCCGTCGCCGAGTTCTGCGAGTGGGCGATGAGCCACGCAGGGTGCGTCAGAATCCCCTTGCGGTGGGCGACGGCAAAGGGCTGCACCGGCTCGTAATCGAAAACACCGTCCTTGCCGTATTGCCCCTCCGTCGGAGTTCGTGGCAGGTTGTAGAACGGCGAATGCCAGAGCCGGTTGCCGTGTGCCCACGGTAAGGTGGTAAATGGCCGCCCGCCGCGACCGAAGGTTTCTTCGAACAGATTCATCAATCGAACGACGTCGGTCTCGTGGACCCCTCGACCTTTTCCTTTGTTTGCGGCCGGTGTCACGTAAGGCTTAAGTAATGCGCCGTGATCTTGCGCGACTTGATCGGGCTTCTGTCGCCAGTTGGTGTCTTTCAGAGTGTCATAGATTTTTCGCCAGTCTGCGATCAGCTTCGCGCCCTTTTCGTTGTCGATGTTGTGGTAGACGAAGTATTGATCCGTCGTCAGCAAGGATTCAAACACCTTCCGATCCTGTTCGACAATTCGGGCCACGACTCGGTCTGCTTCGACGATGAGAAATCCCGGCGTGCCGCCGGTCCCGCGGTCCGGCACACGATACAGTCCGTCACTTCGTTCGCTGTCTTTGAAGACCCGCAGCGCCATGGGGTAGCCGAAGAACTCGCGAAAAAACCGGACGACTTTCGGGTGCGGCGTCGAGATGTACGACTCGTGGTGTTCGCCGCTCAGCGACGGATCGACGGGTCCCCGGAAGGAGGTGGCGTCCGCGAGAATTCGTTTCACTTCGCGTTCGTAATCTTCTTTCGAATTCAACCGGCCGTCGCGCGCCGCTTTGGCCAGCGTGGCGTCCGGAGCTTTGTCGCCGAGCGCGTACGCGATGGCGTAGCTGGCTTCCCGCGGGGTGAGCATCTTCCGGCCGGCCGGGTCAGCATCACTGGATCCAAATTCGAGCCGGTAAACGAACTCGGTTTCCAGCCACACCGCCTCCAGCATCTTCCGCAGCCCCTCGCTGTTGCCGCCGAGTTCTACGGCGGAGCGCATCAGCTTCTGGTAGCGTTTCAGTTCGTCGGCGCTCCCCGATCGTACCAGCACGCGGTCGAACTGCAACTGGATCGCCGCGACCAACTCGTCGTCGGTCGGCGGCGTCTTTTTCGTCATGATCTGCTCGAACGCGGCCATCAGCGGCTGCTTGCCGTCCGGCCCGACGTTCGGCGGGAACCAGCGGTCCTTGGGGTTCTCGAACACTTTCTCCCGCGACTCACCCAACTTGACCCGCAGGCTGCCGATGACCTTGTCGGCCAGCCAGGCCGCGTTCGCCTTCATCGTCACGAAGTGGGTGCCGTCGAGCGGCGTCAGGTCATAGTCCCGTACACCCGAACGCTCTGGCAACGTGAACGGGTTGGTCACACCGTACAGGTGTTGCTGTCGAGACTTGCCTTCCAGTCGGAGTGAGTCGAGAACGCGCTCGCGAAAAATCTGCGGGCTGACCAGCCAGCGGCGGGCCGGAGTGAACGGCTTATCATTGATGTCCCCGCGAAAGAGTACGCCGTGATCGACGTAGTTGCCTGAACCCGGCAGGGGCAACCGGTCGTCCAGCTTCGACGCTTTGTGCTGCAGCAATTCCGATCGAACCCAATCGCGCAGTGCCCGGCGGTCTTTCTCACCCGGCTGCTCAGCCTTCGAGGGTGGCATCATCTTGTAGAAGAGTTGATCTTGCACCTTATTCAGGACATCGAGCCGCTCGTTCAACGTGAGTTTTTCGAGCGCCAGCAGGCTGACATTCCCCTTGCCTTGAACGCCGTGGCAATCCGCACAGTAGGCGGTCAACACGGCCTGGGCATCCTTGGGCACCGAAAACTCATCCGGCATGTCGCTGGCATGCGCTGAGGGACAGCCATAGGCAACGAGGAAAAGCAGCGCCAGCAAGCGCAGGCGTGACGCGAGTCCAGAACGTGAAAAGTGGCAACCGCTGATTCCCATTCGGTCCCCCGCAACATGAGCGATCATAGCCACCATAAATTGTCCAACAAACAATATTACCGTGCGCGACTATCGTTCTACGGCAAAAAAGTAACGAACCCAAGAAAGCGATCGCATGAAGAACACCCCGCCGCGTTGCGCTGGTGCTTGACCTCCCGTGGACGTTCAAGCGGCACTCGGAGATTTTCTCCGGCGTCCAACTGTACGCAGTAGAGTGGGACTGGACTTCGATCACCAAGGCGTTGGTTCACGACACCCTGCAGCAGAAGCGGACCGATGCGTGGGGCTAGTCCGGGAGCTACTTTCTGCTCTTCTTGGGCGGCACCCACTCGGCCGGCTTTGGCTTCTCGACCGTGAGAGGGGTCTTGTCTCCGTATCGCTTCTGTTCGGCCTCCAAGAGCGTGAGGAGTTCCTTGACCTTCGCGGCGTGTTCCGGCTTGTCGGCGAGGTCGGTCACCTCGTCCGGGTCGGCCTTCAGGTCGAAGAGCTGGGTCTTGTCGACCTGCGGGTAGCGGATCAGCTTCCAGCGGTCGTCGCGAACGGCCCGTTGAACGTTCCGGTACGCGAACACCAGGCTCGTGCGGGCGGCACGATCGGGGTCCGAGACCGTCGCGGTCAACTCGCTCCCGTCGTTCGCGGTCGGCGCGGTCACCCCGCACAGTTTGCCAAGAGTCGGGAGTACATCGAAGAGGTAGCACATCGCGGCCGTTCGTTTGTCTTTCGGCACGCCCGGACCGGCGATCACGAGCGGCACCCGGATCGAGTGCTCGTACAGATTCTGCTTGCCGATCAGCCCGTGGCTGCCGCGAGCGACGCCGGAGTCCGCGGAGAACACGACCACGGTATTGTTCGCGTGCGGCGACTTCTCGAGCGCGTCGAGGACGCGGCCGATCTCGGCGTCGAGGTACGAGATGTATCGGTAGTACTCCGCGAGCATCTCACGCACCTTCTTGGGGTCGCGGGGCCACTCGAGGAGCGCCTCGTCGCGGATGGTCATCTCGCCGTTATTGAACGGGTGTTGCGGCAGGACGTTCGCCGGCAGTGGAAGTTTGTCGGGGTCGTACGTGACCGGGAAATCGTCCGGCACGACGTGCGGATCGTGCGGGGCGTCGAACGGGACGTAGCAGAAGAACGGCCGGTCGTGCTTCCGGTTCAGGAACCGGACCGCCTCGTCGGCGAACACGGCACAGGCGTGCTTGGAGGCGAGCTTGGGGGTGCCGAGCTTGCCGTCGGCCAGATCGGCGAGGTTGGCCTTCAGTGGGTTGGTCATGCCACCCGAAAAGATGCCGCGGGCCTCCTGGAACGAGCGGACGAGTGACTTCTCCCCGTTGTGCCACTTACCCGAGATGAACGTGGCGTAGCCTGCCTTCCCGAACGCCTCGGGCCACGTCGTGTCGCGGAGCATCTTCTCGTCGACCCGGAACAGGCTCTGCCCCGAGAGCAGCATGGCGCGTGACGGCACGCACGTCGCACCCTGGAACCCGCCCTGCATGTACGCGCGGTCGAACGCCAGCCCGCGCTTGACGAGGCGGTCGAGGTTGGGCGTCTTGATGTGCGGGTTGCCGAGTGCCGCGATCGTATCCGCCCGCTGGTCGTCGGCGAACAGGAACAGGACGTTCGGCTTCTCGGAGGCCCGGACGGGCGCGGCAAAAACAGCCGTGAGCAGAATCAGAATTAACCTCATCGCTTGCCCCCCGATTCAGTGGTCTTGATCAGAGCCGACAGTTCGCCGCGAATCGCTTCGAGTTTCTTGTCATCCGCGAGGTTCACGAACTCCCCGGCGTCCTTCTGGTGGTCGTAGAGTTCCACCCCCTTCTTGCCCTCGTCCCACTCGGTGTAGCGGTACCTCTCGGTACGGACCGAGCGGCCCATCACCTGTCCCCGCTTGATGACGGTCAGCGCCGCGTCTTTGTGTTTCGCCGTCGGGTCGTCGAGGAGCTTGCGGAAACTCGTACCTTCGAGTTGTTTGGGCACGCCCTTGAGGGCACAAAGCTCGGCCAGCGTCGGGTAGAGGTCGAGAAACTCCGCGATCGCGGCGGTCGGCTTGCCGTTCCCCTTTGCGCCCGGCACGCGTACGATTAGCGGCGTGCGACAACTGCGCTCGAACAGCGTGTTCTTGTTCCACCAGTTCCGCGTGCCCAGTTCGTACCCGTGGTCGCCGAGGAACACCACGATCGTGTTGTCGGCGAGCTTGTTCGTCTCCAGCGCGTCCAGCAGGCGGCCCACCTGTGCGTCGGTGAAGCTGACGCCCGCGTAGTAGGCGTGCAGGAACTCTCGCTTCTCCTTGTCCGTGAACTTGTCGAACGCGCCCTGCATCGCGCCCCCACCCAGCGAGAGCGGGTACGGAGTCTTGTACCCGTCTGGCGATTTCGGGAGGTCGAACGTCCTGTTGTCATAAAGATCGAAGTATACCTTCGGGGACTGGAACGGGTCGTGCGGCCGGTAGAAGCCGACCGCGAGGAACAGCGGTTTCTCTCGCTTCTCGGCGATCAGTTTCACGGCTTCGTCGGCGAGTTGCCCGTCGGCCTGTTCGGTGTCGGCTCCCTCGGCCGCGAGCCACCGGCACCACGGCAGCGCACCGCCGGTCAGGTTCCGCCCCTCGCCCTTGTTCCCGGCGGCGGTCGTCTTGCCGTAGAGCACGCGGTCGAACGACTTCGGGTCGTCCATGTCCGGCTTGGTGTCGTCCGGCGACAACCCGCGGTGGAACACCTTTCCGAACCCCACGGATTCATACCCGTTCTTGCGGAACAGCTCGGGCAGCGCGACCGCGTCCGGCAGGTTCTTGCGGAAATGGGTCGCGTTGTCCATCACCTTGGTTGTCGTCGGCCTCAGCCCCGTCAGGAACGAGGTACGACTCGGGTTGCAGACGGTGTACTGCACATAGGCACGGTCGAACCGCACCCCACTCGCGGCGAGCCGATCGATGTTCGGCGACTTCACGACTTTGTGCCCGAAGCACCCGAGATCGCAGTTCAGGTCATCGGCGACGATGAACAGTACGTTTGGCTGCTTAGGTGGGTCGTCGGCAAAGGCGACCGGGCCGAATAGGCCGGCGGCCATCAAGGAGAGGGTGAGTCTCAACATCTTCGATCCTCTTCGCGGGGTCACTTTTTCTTCGGGGGTTGTGGGCTGTCCCACTTCGGGGCGACCAGCCCGGCGTTCCAGTCGTCGAGTCGCTTCTGCAGGGCCGCGACCGTGTCGGATTTCCCGTCCTCCTCGGCGAGGTTCTTCGATTCACCGACGTCGGCCGCGAGGTCGTACAGTTCAACCGGGTTCTTCCCGACCCGAACGAGCTTCATGGCTCCGGCGCGAACCGCGAAGTTCTGTCCGCCGCCGGCGCGCCAGAACAGCACACGCTCTTTGAGTGACTCCTTCGCCTCACCACGGAGGTGGGGGAGAAGATCGACCCCGTCGAGTTGTACGCCCGTTGGGACATCCGCACCGCCGGCCGCAACCGCGGTGGGGAACAGGTCGAGCGAACTCACGGGGTGGTCGAACGTCCCCGGCTTCAACTTCGCGGGCCACGTCAGCACGAACGGGACGCGCACCCCGCCCTCG
>JBBRUN010000269.1:0-7785 GCA_038247765.1 Gemmatales bacterium
AAGGATTTCCCGGTGCTATTCGAGAAGAAGTGAAAACCGAAAAGCGCACACGGACGACACAGATCCTTTTCATCCCGCCAATTATCCGCGTCGTCCGTGTGCGATTTTTTACGAGTGGAGTATTCGATGAACCCCCGACCGACCCGTCGCGCACTGCTCGCCACCGCCGGTGCCTTGGTTGCGACTCCGCTGCTCGCGGCCGAGCCGAAGCCCGAAGCCAAACACGAGTTCCGTTATTGTTTGAACACCAGCACCATCCGCAAGGCGGAGGGGCAGTGGGGCAAGCCGCGCGGGATCGTCGAGTCGATCGAGATCGCATCGAAAGCGGGCTACTCGGCCATCGAACCGTGGATATCCGAACTGGACGACTACGCCAAGACCGGCGGCACGCTGGCCGACCTCAAGAAGCGATTCTCCGACGCGGGGTTGGTCGTACCCAACGCCATCGGCTTCGCCGAGTGGATCGTCGAAGATGCCGAGCGGCGCAAGAAAGGTTTGGAACAAGCGAAGATCGACATGGATAAAGTGCTCGCCATCGGCTGCGTGCAGATTGCCGCGCCGCCGACGGGGGCGACCGGTGGAACCAGCCGGCGCGACGATCCCAACTTCACCGAGCCGGTCGCGCCGCTAATTGCGGCGGATCGCTACAAAGCGTTGTTGGAAGTCGGCACCAAGATCGGCGTGCGGCCCATCGTCGAAGTCTGGGGTTTCTCGCGGTCGCTCTCCCGCCTCGGCGAGACGATGCTCGTGGCTATGGAATGCGGCCGCGACGGCGGGGCGGTGCTGCCGGATGTGTACCACCTCTACAAAGGCGGCAGCGACTTCGCCGGGCTGAAATTGCTCGGGGCCAACAGCATCGGCATCTTCCACATCAACGACTACCCGAAACTGGAACGCGGCAAGATCGCCGATGCCGACCGGGTCTATCCGGGCGACGGCATCGCCCCGTTGAAAGAAATCCTCGGATCGCTGCGCGATATGAACTACAAGGGCTTCTTGTCGCTGGAGTTGTTCAACACGACCTACTGGAAACAAGACCCGCAGGACGTGGCGAAGACGGGACTGAAGAAGCTGAAGGCCTTGTAAAACGCAGAATCGGACTGAGTAGAACGCAGAATCGGACTAACAACAGAGGCACAGAGACAGAGAGAGGACAAGAAATGCGGAGTCTAAGGATGGTTCTCTGTGTTGTTGTGTCTGTGAATCTGTGGTTAGTTTTTCAGGCTCGATTTAGGCGATGGCGAATGCTTCCGCTTCCGATGTCGATTCTTCGCTTTCGGCGAAGCGGCCGCCGGTCGGCATGGCTTGGTCTGCGAGGATGCTCGCCTTCACTTTTTGCGTCAGCCGCATGACGAGGGCGATGTCGCGGAGCATCGCTTCGACGTCTTGTTTGCGGGTCAGTTTCACTTGCGTCTTGCTGGCGTATGAGGTCATGGCTCGGCTCCGGGAAGGTTGCGTTTGTCGGACGAAATGGAGAAATGCACCCCGCGTGCCAGAACCGCAAAATTCCGGATGATACGAAGAAAACCCACGATTTTCAGGCTTTTGCGGGGGTCGATCCGAATGGAGCCATCATCCGGCCCGTTGTAAACCTTGCACTTGAGGGATTCGGTACAATCCGCACCACTATTCCTTGGCGTAACTACAAGCGCCCAATTTCGCAGGCCAACGCAAAGCCCGCCACCGGCGGATTTCACACCGTCGCCCAGCCCTTGGCGCGTTCCACGGCCTTCTTCCATAAGCCGCGCATTTCGAGCGCTCGCGCCGGTGCCAATCCCGGTTCGAAACGCCGATCCAACCGGTATTGATCCGCGAGTTCATCCGTCGATTTCCAGAACCCGACGCCGAGGCCGGCGAGGTACGCGGCCCCGAGTGCGGTACTCTCGGTGACGGCCGGCCGGGCGATGGGGATACCGAGGAGGTCGGCTTGGAACTGCATCAAGAGGTCGCTGCGCGCGGCCGCGCCGTCCACGCGGATTTCGAGCGGCGGTCGGCCGATGTCGGCCCGCATCGCTTCCAACACATCGGCGGTTTGAAACGCGATCGACTCGAGCGCCGCCCGCGCGATGTGCCCGGCGGTCGTGCCGCGCGACAAACCCGAGATGGAGCCGCGCGCGTAGGGGTCCCAGTGCGGGGCACCCAAGCCGGTGAACGCGGGCACGAAGAAAACGCCGCCGTTGTCCGGCACCGTGAGGGCGAGTTCGTTGACGTCTTCCGAGTTTCGGATGATCTTCAAACCGTCGCGCAGCCACTGCACCACCGCCCCGGCCACGAACACGGCCCCTTCGAGGGCGTAGGTCGTTTCGCCGCCGCGCTTCCACGCCACCGTCGTCAGCAAGCGGTGCTGCGACGGCACCGGCTCCGGGCCGATGTTTTGCAACAAGAAGCACCCGGTGCCGTAGGTGTTCTTGGTGAGCCCCGGCGCGACGCACATCTGCCCGAAGAGCGCGGCTTGCTGATCCCCGGCGATCCCGGCGAGCGCGATCCCCGCCAACCCGGCGGTGCGAATTTCGCCGTAGACTTCGCTGGAACCGCGGACCTCGGGGAGCATCGAGCGGGGTACGCGAAAGAGCGCGAGCAGGTCGTCGTCCCAGTCGCCGGTGCGGATGTTGAAGAGCATCGTTCGGGAGGCGTTGCTGGCGTCGGTGAGGTGCGACCGACCCGTCGTGAGCTTCCACGTCAGCCATGTGTCGATGGTGCCGAAGGCCAATTCCCCGGCCTCGGCCTTCGCCCGCGCACCCGGCCTGTTATCGAGGAGCCAAGCGATCTTGCTCGCGGAGAAGTACGCATCGAGCAACAGGCCCGTGCGCTCGTGGATGAGCGGCCCCTGTCCTTCGGCTTGCCAGCGTTCGCACGCCGCGGCGGTGCGGCGATCTTGCCAAACGATGGCCGGAGCGATGGGGACGCCGGTGGCGCGATCCCAAACGACGGTCGTTTCGCGCTGGTTCGTGATGCCGACGGCGGCGACTTCGCGCGGTTCGATCTTCGCCCGGCTCATCGCTTCCACAGCCACGCCGATCTGGGCCGACCAGATTTCCTCGGCATCTTGTTCGACCCACCCCGGTTGCGGGAAATGCTGGGTGATCTCCTTCTGCGCGACGGCGCGGATGCTCCCCTCGGCATCGAAGACGATGGCGCGGGCGCTCGTGGTGCCCTCGTCGAGGGCGAGAATGTAGCGCATCATTTCCTCGCGTCCGGTTTGCCGAAGAGCTTCTTCCACTGCTCCTTCTCGGCGTCGCGCTCCAAGAACGGCACCCCCTTGGCCATCCACTCGGGCATCGGGGCTCCCTTGAGGTGGTGGTCGAAATACTGCTGCATCCGCAGGGTGTAGTCGCGTTGGCAACTCGCTTTCCGCAGCCCGTGCGGCTGGCCGTTGTAGTTCAGCAAATAGACTTCCTTGCCGAGCCGGCGAAGCGCGAGGAAGTACTCGATGCCTTGATACCAGGGCACGGCGTCGTCGGCGTCGTTGTGGAGCATCATCAGCGGCGTGGTGACGCGATCCGCCATGAAGATCGGCGAGTTCTCGATGAACTTTATCGGCGCTTGCCACGGGGTTTCGCCGATGCGGCTCTGCGATTTCTCGTATTGGAATTGCCGCGGTAAGCCCGTGCCCCAGCGGATACCGCCGTAGGCGCTCACCATATTCGACACCGGCGCCCCGGCCGCGGCGGCTTTGAAGCGATCCGTCTGCGTGACCATATACGCGATCTGGTAGCCGCCCCACGAGTGCCCTTGGATGCCGATGGCTTTCTCGTCGACGAAGCCCTTATCCGCCACGGCTTGGATCGCCGAGAGCACGCACTTCAGCGCGCTCTGGCCGGGGAAGCCGACCTTGTAGGCGATGTCCGGCATCAGCACCAAGTAGCCGTTGCTGGCGTAGTAAGTCGGGTTGATGCTCGTGCCGGCCGACGGCACTCTGAAGGCGTGATACGTGTCGGAGAGTCGCTCGTAGATGTAGACCATCATCGGGTACTTCTTGTTCGGGTCGAAGTTCTCCGGCTTGATCAAGATGCCGTTGAGCGCGACGCCGTCGAGGCTCTTGTAACTCATGATTTCCGACTGGCCCCAATTGAATTCCTTGACGCGCGGGTTGATGTCGGTGGCACGCTTCGCGTCGCCGAAGTCGGCGTCGGCCACGTGGTAATCCGGATAGCTGCTGAAGGTACCGACGGTGAAGATCATCGCATCGCTCGCCTTGGCCTTCGTCGGCGACCCGTACTTGCGGGCGCCCATGATCAAGAGCTTCGGTTTCTGCCCGGCGGTCAGCCGGTAGAAGCCGGTGTCCCGCGTTTGCAGGTTTTCGGCGCTCAACAGCCACGGCTTGGACGCATCGAGGCCGAAGGTCTTTTCGCCAGGTTTGTCGTCGGGTTTTTCCACGCGAGCCAACTTGAAACGCAAGCCGAGTGACCGCCCGACCAGGGTGACGTTCGTCGCATTGCTGCCGTCGGCGGCGAGTTTCCAAATATCGTAGCGGTCGTAGACGAACAGCGCTTGGTCGTCGTTGCTCCAACCGACGATACCGTACGGCGGCGGCGTGGCCGGGTGGTCATCGTCTTCATTGAGGAACTTCTCTTTGAATTTGCCGGTGAGGATCGTCTTCTTCCCGTCGGGGATCGACACGCTGAACCAATCTTTGCCATCGAACCCCGCGAGGTACTTGTTGTGCGGGGACGCCGTCATGCCGAATTCGGCGCGGGCCAACGGCTTGGAATCGCCGGTGCGGATGTTGATCAACGAATACTCGCCGACGACGGGGAAGGCCCACGTCTGGCCGCGCACGGCTTTGTCGTTGTAACCGACGCCCCAATCGCCGAAGGCGGGCGTGGTCACGCCGAGCCCGTCGTCTTGGAGGTGTTTGAATTCCTTGCTATCCAGCAGGTACACGGCCGCAAACGTCTTGCTGCGGTCGGCGGCGGCGCGGGCTTTTTGCATCGGTTGGATCGCTTCGTCTTTCCAACTCCAGAGGTCGAGGTTCACCGCCTCGGGGTCATTGCCGACGGGGCCGCGCTCGGTGGCGGGTGGGTCGTTCGGCCCTTTTTGCACCTCGGGCTCGGCCGCTTGCTTCTCGGGAGCCGTCGCCAACGTGAGCTTCAAGCCGTCGGCGCTGAAGGCGATCGCGCGGTCGGCGATTTGCCAGCCCTTCTTCAACCCGGCCGTGCTCGGCCCGATAATTTCGATGGCTTGGGGCGGCTTCTTCGCGTCTGTCGGTCGTTCCCACAGGAAGACTTGCAGCTTCGGTGTCGGCGCGGGTGCAGCACCGCCGATCACGGAAGCCGTCGCGGGCGTTTCGCTGGACACGAACGCGAGCTTCGTCTGTTTGACGTCCCACGTCAGCCGCGTGTATTTCCCGAAACCCAGCTTGACCGACACCGCCAACTCGGGGGAAAACAAATCGGCGCAGTAGACGCCGGCCGATTCGGGCTTCTTGCTCCCCGAGACGTAGACGAGTTGTTTGACATCGGCGGTGACGCTGAAATCAGCGACCTCGGGGAAGGTGAAATCCTTGGCGTCACTGAGGCGACGGATAACGAGATCGCCGGCACGGGTGGTCGCCGGGCGCGGGCGGTTGCCACCTTTGCCCGGCTGTTGATCGAGGTCATCCCCCGTCCTTTTTGGCGGCGGCGCGACTTCGGGCTTGAGTTCGGGTTTCGGTTCGGACTTCGGTTCTTTCATCATCACGAGCACGCCCGCGCCTTCGCCGAGGATGTTGAACGACTTCAACGACTCGATCCGCTGCGTGATCTTCCCCAGCGATAAATCGAAGCAGGCGAGCACGGTTCGCGGTGGATCTTTCTTCTCGACCTTGGCTTTCTCGACTTCGGCTTTCGTCGGTAGCAGCGGGAAGTAGACGCACTTGGAATCGGGCGTGAACTGCGGGGCGCCGGTCAGCGGGCCAAAGGAGTTGGTCGTCGCGGGGATCGCGGGCAGTTGATCATCCGCATCGCCGGCGGGTGCGCCCGGTACAACAGGAGGTCGGCGTCCGTTCGGGATCTTCGTTTCCACGCCCGATTTCAAATTGCGAATGACGACGGTCGTGTCTTCCAGGGGCGCCCCTTGGACCGAGATGACGAACAGGCCGTTGGGCGCCAGCGTCACTCCGGTGGCGGTGTTCCAGATGTCGTAGTCGGCGTGGGTGAGCACCCGTTTCGCCGGGGCGTCTTCGGCGAAGGCGACGCTGGCGAGCAAGAGAATCGCAATGCTAATACGCAACATGGGGGATGATCCAATGTGAAAATGAGCATCTGGAAAGCAGGTTTGACCCGTCGTCAATGCCCGCGGCGGATGTCCGAGGGCGGGTAGCGCACTTCGATCTGATACACCTTCTTCGTCCGGCAGTGAATCGCCCACGTCTCGGGGTCGATGCGCTCGGGCACTTCGACGCGGTGGATGTCGACCGTGGCGTGGAAGCCGCGCTCCCAGAGGATGTCGATGACCATCCGCAGGGCCAGCGGGTCATCGAGCAGGTTCTCTTCGCTGTTGATCTGGGCGTGCCCCGACATCGCGTGGGCGCGGACGATCGGGATGATCTTCGATTCGATGAGCTGCACGACACCGGCAAACGTGTCGCGGTGATCCATCAAGTACAATTCGAGGCGGCTGACCAATTCTTGCCGGGCGTGCAGGCCCAGTTGTGTAGCGATCGGGATGTTCCGGATCAGATCGAAGACATCGGGGCTGAGTTCTAGCGAACTCTGATACGTGAACTCGCGCAGGATGTTCTGCTGCACTTCGGGCAGCGTCCCCTCGGCGTCGATGAAGTGGAAGTGAAAGATCTTCCGCAGCGATTGCAAGGCGTCGAAATTCGCGTCCTTGAAGGCCTTGTACCGCTTCCGGCACAGGGCCGGATCGAGGTCGGTCAAGCGCTCTTCCTGCGCGGCGCCGATGCCCGATTCTTTCACCTGCCGGTTGTGCTCCCGGATCTCGCGACCGCGCGCCATTTGCCGCTGGACGCTGACATCTTCCGTCACAAACAACAGCGCGATGCGGAACATCGGCTTGCGGTACGGCCGGCCGTTGGTCGCCCCGTCTTGCTTCGCGTGCAGTTCGAGCATCGCGTGGTAAAACAGCTTCAGGCACTCGACCTGCACCTTGGTGCGCGGGAAGCCATCGACGATGACGCCGTCTTGGTATTCGGGGTCGAGCAATTCTTCGAGCAGCAGGCCGATGACTTCGCGGTCGCCGACCATCTGGCCGGAGTTCTTGATGGCCACGGCCTGCGCCGTCGTGAGCAAATTGCTGATGACGATCGGCGGGGCGGTGATGTCGCGGGCTTGGGCGATGAACGGCGTATTCGTGCCTTTGCCGGCGCCGGGGGCGCCGCCGAGCCAGATGAATTCGCCGGGGAATTTGAGGTTCTCGCGCCCGTATTTTTCCAACAGATCGACCCAGACGCCCGAGAAAATGAGCTGGGCATCTTTGATTTCGAGATCGGCAGCCGGACGCGCGGCGGATTCGCTCATGGGCACTTCGGGGCAGGCGGTGAAATCGACGGGATTGTCGTACGCCACGCGGGATTCTTTGACCATGCCCGATGGGTGCAACCAGATTCTCTGGTGCAGCTACCCGTGACCGGGTCTCGCAGCGGGACGCCGGAGTTGCTTGCAGCCCGATTTTTCCGACAATTCCATTTGACTTCCCCAAAATGGAGCTTATATACATTACTGTACGCAGTTGTACTTCACGGAGTTCCACACCATGGTCGCCACATACCCCATCAACCGGATCGGCTACGATTCGCCCCCGGCGGCGCTCCCCGAATTGCCCAAGACCGCCCGCGAGCGCGGC
>JBBRUN010000270.1:0-7756 GCA_038247765.1 Gemmatales bacterium
GCAGTCGCAGGTGTTCATCAGCGCCAGCAAGTCCCCGCGC
The DNA here is from genome assembly GCA_038247765.1 of Gemmatales bacterium. Taxonomy (GTDB): domain Bacteria; phylum Planctomycetota; class Planctomycetia; order Gemmatales; family Gemmataceae; genus JALHQU01. Next base: position 41 of record JBBRUN010000270.1, read on the forward strand.
GGCAGCACCTCGTTCCGCAGTTGCACCCCGGCCGCGACGCAATGCGCCGTCAGCTTCTCGAACTCCTCGGGCAGCTTCGAACCGCGCGATACTTTGATGATCAGATCGACCGGCTCGGACGCTGAGAAGGCCCGGCGGAAGGCGTCGATCAACCCGTACGGATTCTTGCGGCCGGTCGTGCTGAACATGTCAAACGTGAACAGGAAGACGAACCGATCCGGCGCCAGTCCGAAGAACGCGCGCGGCCTCGGGGTGAACTCCGGCAGCTCGACCCCGGGGAGCATCGTGATCACCGGCACCGCCACGTATTTGCGGAAGGTGTCGGCGATGAACTGCGTCGGCGCCCAGACTTCGTTCGGCCAGCGCATCATTTCGACCAACTCCGGCGGCACGACTTCCTGCTCCCAGTACCAGATCGCGATACGCTTGACACCGGGGCGGACGTGCAGCCCGACGATCTTGTACAAGTCGGTGTGCGAGCTGTTCAGCCCCGCGACGAAGATGGTCGTATCGTACCGCTCTGGGTCGTGGCAGCGCTCGTCGGGTCGGCGTGTCACGCGGGGCAACGCCGGGAGGTCGCGCTGCGTCGTCGGGATGCCCGCCAGCTTCAGCGCCTTCACCAAACCGAGTGCGACCTCCTGCAATCCGCTGACGAAATCGAAGTGCCCGTGGACGTTGACGCCGCGCTTCATCTCCTCGGCCGGTAGCACCGGTTCCCCCGCTTCGCCGAGTTCCGCGTCGCGCAGCCAGCGATGGCGGATCGAATGCTTCTTCCGCAGGTAGGCTTTCAACTTCACCCAACCGGCGGGCGCGAGCGCATCGGGCACGGCCTCCTGCCACTCGGGTTGGAAGCGGTAGGTCGTCGCAAGTCCCCGGTGGGCGCTCAGATCCATCTCGGCCAATAACCACAGCAGCTCGGCGATGCTCAGCCCGCCGTCGGGTCCGCCGTGCACGACCGCCCAGCGCAAGAACGGCCCGCGGTGTTTCGGCGTCAGCGCGAATGGGTACATCGCCCGCAGATCGAGGCGCAACTCGTAGGTCTTCAGGCCTTGTTCGCCGGGGTGGCTGGCGAATGCGGCCCGGATGTTCGCGACGGCGATCGCACTCAGGCCGAGTTCACCGGCGAAGTATTTGGCACCCGCACCGACGAGACCGGCGCGGAAAAGATCGGGGAAACGCGAACGCAGTTCCGGCCGCGCTGCCATCGTCGCGTAGATGAACCGCGTGGCGCCATCGACCGAGCCTTCGGCGACGGCGACTTCGGTGCCCAGCGGCTCGGCGCCGTGCGCCTTGAGGAGGCCATTGAGTTCGCCCAAGTTCCAGATGTCGAAATAGACCGGTGGGAATTCGCCGCGGATGGAGTACGTGAGCCGCCGGTAGACGCGGGCCAGCAGTTTGCGGAGCCGGGGACGCATTCGCTTGGATCTCGGTTCGTAAACCGGCATTGTGCCGATTTTCCGAGATCGGGGCAACGCGGATTGCACTTCCATCGCCGCCCCGTTGTCGGTATCTCCGCACCCGGAACCGAACCCGGAGAATCGCTCGAAATGGCACGGCGGTCGGAACGAGTGCTGGCCTTGACATTGGCGATTGCGCTGAGCGCACTCGGCACGGGCTGCTTCGGGCGCTTCCGCCAGCCGCCCAGCCCGGTGAAGGCCGGCTTCAACCCCGTCGAAGTGCTCGACCCGATGGGCGAAGCCCAAGGGATGCAAACGTGGGACATGCGCGACCTGTTCGCCATGGCCGAGCGCGTCCGCACCGAAAAGAAGCCGGCCGTACTGCCGCCGAAGCGCAACATCCTCGTGCTGTCGGGCGGCGGTTCGTACGGGGCTTATTCCGCCGGGGTCCTCGTCGGGTGGACGCACACCGGTACCCGGCCCGAGTTCGACGTGGTCACGGGCATCAGCACCGGGGCGCTCCTCGCGCCGCTGGCCTTCCTCGGCGAACCGTACGACTGCGAAATCGAAACGCTGTACACGACACTGCGGACGAAAGACATCTTCCGGTTGAAGAAGACCTTCCGCTCGATCTTCAGCGAGAGCTTGGCCGATTCGTCGCCGCTGGCGAAGAAGATCGAAGAGATCGCGACGCCCAGTTTGCTGCGGGAAATCGCCGAGGCCCATGCCAAGGGCCGGCGGCTGTACATCGGCACCACGGAATTGGAATCGCGCCGCGCCGTCGTCTGGGACATGGGCGAAATCGCGACGCGCGGCACACTCGACGACCTCGCGCTGTTCCGCAAGGTTCTGCTCGCCTCGGCGTCGATCCCCGGCGTCTTCCCGCCCGTGACGATCCCCATCACCATCGACGGCAAGCCGTACATCGAGCGCCACGTCGACGGCGGCGTCACGCAGGCCCTATTCTTCCGGCCGCCGCAGATTCGGCACGAAGATCAAGCCGACCCGATAAAAGCTTCGCTCTACGGCTCGGACATTTACACCATTGTCGCCGGGAAACTCTACGCCGATGCGAGCCTCACACCGCTCCGGGTGCTGAACATCACGGCCGGGAGCGTCTCGACCCTCATTTACGCGCAGACCCGCGGCGATTTGCTGAAGCTGTACACCGGAGCGATCCTGACCGGGATGAATTACAAACTCGCCGCGATCGACCCGGACTTCGCGACCACCGCTTCGGCCTACGAATTCGAACCGGCGGAGTTGACCAAGCTCTTTCGCGAAGGCTACCGCCAAGCGACCAGCGAGACCCCTTGGCGAAACACGCCGCCGGGCATCGAGCGATCCGAAGGGGCCTTCCTGCGCGTCGGCCCGACGCTCCGCCGCTACGATTTGAACAAGCCGTGCCCGCCGGCGCCGCCCTCGCGCTTCCGCGAGATGATGAACCGCATGACCCAGAGCGGCGGGGCCTGACCGATGGATCGCTGGCTCGTCTTCGCGTTCCTGTCGATGCTCTTCGCCGGCGGCACGGCCGTCATCGCCAAACTCGGCTTGGCCGGAATCACCGCCGAGCTCGGCCTCGCCGTGCGGACGCTGTTCGTCGCCCTGTTCGTGCTGATCTTCGCGGCGGTCTTCGTCCCAATTGCCGACGTGCACTCGTTGACGTGGAAGAACCTACTCGGGCTGGGATTATCCGCCCTCACCACGGCCGCGTCGTGGATCTTCTATTACAAAGCGATCCACCAAGGCGAAGTCGGTACCGTCGCCGTCATCGACAAAGGGAGTTTCCTCATCGCCGTCGCGCTGGCGTGGTTGCTCTTGGACGAACGCATTTCGCTCCGCGTCGCCCTCGGCAGTCTGCTGGTATTGGCCGGGTTGGTGGTCGTCGCATGGAAGCGCTGAACAGTTCGACGATCACGCGAGACGTTCGACGATCTCCGCCAGCGGGTAACGCACTTTCTTCATCTCGGCATTGCCGTCGTCCGGATGGCGGTACCCGACCGTCGCCACGACGCGCGAGGCGTAACCTTTTTCCGCCAGCCCCAAGATGCGGTCGTATTGCTCGGGGACGAATCCTTCCATCGGGCAGGCGTCCACGCCCAAGATCGCGCAGGCCGTCAGGAAGTTGCCGAGCGCGATGAAGACCTGCCGAGACATCCAGACATCGATCTCGGCCGGCGGCGTCCGCGACAGGCTGCCGACCATCATTTTTTTGTATCCGTCGAGGGCGCCGCTGGGCAAGCCGCGGACTTCGGTCGACCACGCGGACAGTTTCTCGGCATCGGCGGGGTTGACGTTCGTCTTCACGGCGAACACGACCAGATGCGACGCCTCGACGATCTGCTTTTGCCCCCACGAGTGCGGCAGCAGGTCTTCGCGGAGTTGCGGGTTCTCCACGACGAAGAATTTCCACGGTTGCAGGCCGTACGACGACGGCGTCAGCACCAAGGTTTCTTCCAAGACCGCCCACGTCGCGGCGGGGATTTTCGCGGCGGGGTCGAACTTCTTGACGGCGTACCGCCAACGCAACTGCGCGATCAACTGATCCGGGGATACGGGCGACATCGTATTCTCATCGGGTTTCTGATGATTCATCAATAGCGAGTGGCTACGCTGATCGCCCTGAATTTTTGGGCAAAGTCTGTCTGGCGGTAGCCCCGCCCATACTGACGCCAGTTCAGGCACGTCAGAGATATATTTCTTGAGTGCCTCGACTGGCGAGTTGAAATTTTATAGATGCGTTCCGTGACTGTAATGTCGTTCATTGCGAGTCATTATCGGGTGATAAACTTTGCAAATCAGAAGTCAGAAGTCAGTTGACAGCGATCCATCCCAAAAGCGTGCAGAATGCGGTTTTCCAACTCCGCACTCCGCATTCCGCGCTCCCTACAGAATCCCCGGCGCGGCGACTTTGATCCCCTTGATGGCCATCTTCAATTGCTCCGGGTTCGGGGCGAATTCGAGTGCCGTGGCGCGGTCGATGTCGCCGCGGTTGAGCAGGTCGAGCAGGTTCTGCGTGAAGTCGACCATCCCTTCCAAGAAGCCGATGCGCATGGCGTCGAGCAGTTTGTCGTCCTTGCTCTTCAAGATCAGATCCTTGATCGTCGGGTTGATGATCATGATCTCGTTCGTCGGCACCCGGCTCACACCCGGCTTGATGCTCGGCACGAGCTTCTGGGCCACGACGGCCTTCAAGTTGAAGGCCAGCGTCTGGCGGATGGCGTGGTGTTGGATCGGGGGGAAAAGGTCCAAGATGCGGCTGATGGTGCTCGCCGACGTACTGGCGTGGATCGTCCCGAAAACGACGTGGCCGGTTTCGGCGGCGTGGACGCCGGCTTCGAAGGTTTCTTGATCCCGCATTTCGCCGACGAGGATCACGTCCGGGTCTTCCCGCACCGCGTGCTTGAGGGCCGTGTGCCAGTCGATGACGTCGAGGTAGACTTCGCGCTGGTTCACGATCGACATTTTGTCCACGAAGACGAATTCGATCGGGTCTTCGATGGTCAAGATGTGCAGGGCTTCGCGTTGGTTCATGTACTCCAGCATGGAGGCGATGGTCGTCGATTTGCCCGACCCAGTGACCCCGGCGAGGATCACGAGGCCTTGGTCGTAGTGGCAGAGCTTCTCGATGCTCGGCGGCAGGCCGAGTTTTTCGAATGTCGGGATCGACGTGTTCACGCGGCGGGCGACCAGCGCCAGTCGGCCGCGCTGCTTGAGGATGTTGACGCGGAAGCGGCATTCGTCTTGACCGACGACGTGGGCGAAGTCGGCCCCGCCGGTTTCGTCGAGCACGATCCGCTGCTTGGCGTTCAAGAGCGGGTAAAGCAGTCGCTCCATCTCCTCTTGGCTGATCGCCTTGCAGGCCATCTTTTGGATGACACCGCGGAGCCGCATCGCACCGGGCAAGCCCGCCTTCAGGTGCAAGTCCGAGCCGTTGTGCTTCATGACGGTGCGGAAGAGCATGTTCGCCTGCGGCTCCCCCGGCACGGCCGCGGCGAGTTCCAGACCGGCCGTGTCGCCGTTGATGGGGTGCGGGCTGGCGAAGGCCCCTGTGGACATGGCGATGGTCGATTTCGCCGTGCCGGGCGATGCCCCGGCGGGCGGCGGCGCGGCGGCCGGCGCGGCGGCGACGGGGGTGACGACGCGCCCGGGCTGCGATGCCACCGGCGTCACGACTTTCGGGGTCGGGTTGGACATGGGCGGAGCTCTCAGCGATTGCGCAATTGGGAATAGGGTTGAGCCGAGTTTTACCAACACTGGTTATGCCATCGGAACTAACTCGCCTGAACTTCCGCCGGTGTCGATTTGTGACGGAGTGACTTGGCCAAGCGCATCCGGTAGTGGGCCGGTTCTCGCTGAATTTCGTCCATGAAACGGCAAGCGATTTTAGCCGGTTCACTCAACCCTTGTTCCCACGAGCGGACAGTTTTCACACTCACCCCTAGGAATTTGGCGAAGAGTGCCTGACTGACTTTGAGTAGACGGCGAGTCATTTTTACTTTTTCGCCGTTGTAGGTTTCCGGCAGGAGATCGAGCTTCACCCGGTGACAAGTGAAACGCTCGCCCAAGTCGTTGCCCGATTCCAGGGCTTCAACGAAATCCGTGAGTCCGTCCAAAATTTCGTCGGCAATGCTTTTCGGTACAGAAGTCGCGTTTGTCATAGTCTCCACGTTCAGTGCCTCGCAGTGAGAATTTGGCGGTGCTCAACTCCCATTCTTGAGGGGGTTGACACCGAATCGTTTCGGGTTCTGACGCAGCTCTCGCTCAGCACGAGCAATCAACTGCTGGTAGGCTTTCTTGTGCGAATCCGGGAGATTATCTAGCTCGTTTTTCGCATAGATTAAAACAAGCAAGACAAAGTGAAACTCTTCAAAGTAGACATAACAAACTCGATATCCGTCACTTTTGCCCTGATTGCTCTTTTGTCGGGAACATCTCATCTTTCGCAGGCCGCCGGTGCCTTCAATAACCGGATGCTTCTTGGGCTGGACCATAATCATACATTGGATCACTGCCAAATCCTCGTCCGTCAAATTCAGACTGGCCAACCGTTTTGAAAAAGGCGGGATTTCGACAAATGTCAGCAAATCCTCCGGCGTCATTAAGTGCGAGGGATAGCGTAATTCCGCCTCAACAACTCGAGCTCGCTTTTTGGACATTCATCCTCTCCGTCGGTTCATGATCCATAACGGCATGCTACCACTGAATGGTACGAAGTCAAGGTTCAATTAGTCAAAGTCATCACTGTAGAAGGCGCACCGAAATCCCGGCCTTCGCCAAATAGTCTTTCGTCTCGGCGATGCTGTACTGGCCGTAGTGGAAGATGCTCGCGGCCAGCGCCGCCGAGGCGCCGACTTCGAAGGCTTGCCGAAGATGCTCCGGGTTCCCCGCCCCGCCGCTGGCGACCACGGGGATGCTCACCGCTTCGCAAACGGCCTTCAATATCGGCAGGTCGTAACCGGTCTTCATGCCGTCGGCGTCCATGCTGGTCAGCACGATCTCCCCGGCGCCAAGCCGTTCGACCTCGCGCGCCCACGCCACGCATTCCAAACCCGTCGGTTTGCGGCCACCGTGGATGTGGACTTCCCAAAACTCATCGGAATCACCGTCGCGACGCACCCGTTTCGGATCGATATTCACCACCGTGGCGCAGCGGCCGAATTTCCGGGACACTTCCGAGATCAACTCCGGCGTCGTCACGGCCGACGAGTTCAAACTGATCTTCTCCGCCCCGGCTTGGATCAACATCGTGGCGTCGGCGAGGGTGCGGATGCCGCCGCCGACGGTGAAGGGCATGAAAATCTGCTCGGCGACTTGCTTCACCATCTCGATGAGGATGTCCCGGCCTTCGTGGGTGGCGCCGATGTCGAGGAAGACGAGTTCGTCCGCCCCTTGGGCTTCGTAGCGACGCGCGACCTCGACCGGATCGCCGGCATCGCGGAGCTGAAGGAAGTTGGTGCCCTTGACGACGCGGCCCCGGTCGATGTCGAGGCAGGGGATAATTCGCTTGGTGAACATGGGGGAATGCTACGCGGCCGAATGCGAAGTGCAACGGAGAGGGTCGCCGGAGTTGGTTTGTCGGCAAGTTGAGAAACTTGCCGCCACAACCGACCCGCACTCGCTCTTGCCCTCCGGTGCTGGTACCCTTGATCAATTCCACCTCCGCCGCGAGAACCCCCATGCGCCGCACTTGGATCGTCCTCTTCGCACTCGGCCTCGGAATGCCGGGCGCCGTTGCAGCCGATACGCCGGCGACGAGCAAGATCGTCTCGGTCGATCTGTTCAAGAACGGCCTCGCGGTGGTCCGCCGCGAAGCGAC
>JBBRUN010000271.1:0-7751 GCA_038247765.1 Gemmatales bacterium
CCTGACACCACTGCCGGCGAAGCACGTCGATACGGGGATGGGTTTCGAGCGAATCTGTGCGGTGTTGAACAACGTGCCGAGCAACTACGACACGGACGTTTTCACGCCGCTCTTCGCGGCGATCCAGACGGCCACCGGCGCCCGCCCCTATGGCGGGGTACTCGACGACCTGACGGACACGGCCTACCGCGTCATCGGCGACCACATCCGCACGCTGACGTTCAGCTTGACGGATGGTGCCGTGCCCGGCAGCAAAGGTCGTGGGGCCGTCGTGCGCTCGGTGCTACGTCGCGCTTCGCGCTACGGCTGGCAAGTCCTCGGCATGAAGGAGCCATTCCTGCACAAGCTGGTCGGGGCCGTCGTGGCCCAACTCGGGGATGTCTTCCCCGAACTGAAGCGCAACCCGGAAAAGGTCCGCGAGATCATCTACAACGAGGAGAAGAGTTTCTTGCGGACGCTGGAGAAGGGGATCAAGCTGTTCGAATCGGTGCGGACGTTTAGCCACTCTATAACGGCTTGGACACCCACCACAATCGAGAAGATGCGTCCACACCTAGAATCGGCTTGGCAGAAGCACGAAGCTGGTGGGCTCCGCGCGTTCGAGTTCAATCCTCCCGCGTCAAATGAGTCGATCCATGCGAAAATGGCGCTCGATCACTCTCTCGACTTCTTGTCAAGAACTGGAGTAAAGCTCGATCCCGAAGGGATGTTGCGATGGTATGCGGACCCGTCAATAATCCCAGCCGAAGCAGTATTCGTTCTCCACACGACCTACGGTCTCGACAAAGGCATCACGCTTCAGATGGCTCAAGAGCTTGGACTGACTGTGGACATGGATGGCTACGAAAAGCTTTTCGCCGAGTTCACCAAGATCAGCGATGGGAAGAAGACCAAGCTCGTCGTCACCGCGATTCAGGGCACCCTCCCGGCGACGGACGACTCCGCCAAGTTCGATGCATCCGAGATCACGGCGAAAGTCGTCGGCTGGGTCGCGGACAACAAAGTCATCACGACGGGTACGCTCCCTGTGGGATTGCCCGTCGCGCTCTTGCTGGATCGCACCAGTTTCTATGCGGAGCAGGGGGGGCAGGTCGGCGATGTCGGCACGCTCTCAACCAATGACGGGGCCGATTTTGAAGTCGAAGACACGCAACGCCTCGGCGAAACGGTGCTCCACCTCGGTTCGCTGCAACAGGGGCAGTTGAACGTCGGCGACACGGTGACGCTGCGCGAATCGGCCTTCCGCGGCATCGACGTGGCACGCAACCACACCGCCACGCACCTGCTCAACCTCGGCCTGCGCACAGTACTGGGCAGCCACGTGGAGCAGAAGGGATCGCTCGTCGATGATGGGCGCACGCGGTTCGACTTCAGCCATGACAAGCCATTGTCAGCGGACGAAATCCGCCAGATCGAAGCGTTCGTCAATACCCGCATCCAGCGCGAACTCCCCGTCTCGGCGACCGTGATGCCGCTGGCCAAGGCCAAGGAAATCCCCGGTGTGCGGGCGATGTTCGGCGAAAAATACCCCGACCCGGTGCGCGTGGTGCTCGTCGGCCCGGAGACACCCGAAAAAGCTTCGCACGACGATTCCGTCGAGTTCTGCGGCGGCACGCACGTGTCGAACACGGCCACCATCGGCTACTTCAAAATCCTGAACCAAGAGAGCGTCGCCAAGGGGGTGCGTCGGGTCACGGCCGTGACGGGTCGCACCGCGATGGAACACCTCGCGAAGCTCACGGGCACCGTGGACGAACTCACCGGCAAGTTTCTGTGCAAGCCGGAGGAACTCCTGGCCCGCGTCGAAGCTCTCCAAGATGAACTGAAGAAACTGAAGGCGCAAATCGCCAAGAGCCAAGCGGCCGAGCTTGGGAACGTGATCGATCAATTGGTCGCCGAAGCGACGGACATCAACGGGGTGAAGGTGATTGTCGGCCAACTCCCGGCGGTGCCAATGGAAGCGGTGCGAATGCAGATCGACCGCATCCGCCAGAAGAATCCATCGAGCTTCATCGTCTTCGGTTGGGTCGACGAGGATGGCAAAGTGCCGGTGGTCGTGGCGCTGTCGAAGGATTTGGTCGCCAAAGGATTGAAGGCCGGGGACTTGGTGAAACCGATCGCGGCCATCGTCGGCGGCAGTGGGGGTGGCAAACCCGACATCGCCCAAGCGGGTGGCAAGAACGCGAGCCAGTTGGGCGCGGCCCTTCTGCGAGCGAGGCAGTTGGCTGCTGAAAAGCTTTGAAGATTTTCACCGCAGAGCAAGAAGAGATCGCGGAGAAGAGAGAAATACGCAAAATAGTATCCCATCGAGTCGATCCATTCTCTGTATTTCTCTCTTCTCCGCGATCTCTTCTTGCTCTGCGGTGAAAATCTTCTTCAGAATCCAATGTCGATAACACTCGGAGTTCCCAGTTCAAATCCCTGAACTGGGAACCCGAGACCGCCACCGTCCTTGGATCGTCCCTCGTTCCCTGGGACGGTCTCAGTTCCGATCCTGGAACTGTACTCAACGCGGTTTCAATCCCGCGGCTTCTGTTCGTTTCAATCCCGGCGAACGCGGCCGGCTCACTTTTTTCACGGTCGGCTTCGGCCCGAATTCGGGTTGGACCAATTGCAATCGATCGCGGATCGCATCCGTGTATTCAGCGGACAATTCCACGCCGAGGTAGCGCCGGCGCAACCGCTTGGCGACGGCCAGCGTCGTGCCGCTTCCCGCGAACGGATCGAGGACGATATCGCCCGGGTTGCTGCTGACGGCGATGATCCGTTCGAGGACCGACTCGGGCATTTGGCAGGGGTGCTGCTGCGTGCGCTCTTTGAACGTCCCGCAGACGCGGTTCAAGTGCCAGGTGTCCGAGTCTTCGCGGAAGTGCTCGACCGATTCTTGCGGGCGAAGCACCCACGTATCGTCGGGTAACTTGCCGACGGGGTTGGCCCGACGGTCGGCGTACATCGTCTGGCGAGCCGACGGGACCCGCACCGGATCGGGGTTGAAGGTGAAGCTCTTCGGGTCGGCCACGTAGTAGAAGATGTGGGCGTGGCTGCGGCTGAATTTCTTGGTGCACGACACCCCGAAGGTGTAATGCCAGATGATCCAGTTCCGCATCGTGAAGCCGAGGGCGTCGAGTCGCACTTTCATCTCGGCGGCGTATTCATCGCCGATGGCGACGTAGAACGAGCCGCTCGGTTTCAAGACCCGTTTGACGGCGGCGAGCCAGTCATCGGTCCATTTCAAGTAGTCGGTTTTGCGCCGGCTATCTTGATAGACGTCGTACTCGTAGCCGATGTTGAAGGGGGGGTCGGCGAAGGCCAAATCCACGCTTCCTGCGGGCAACCCGGCGAGCTTTTTCAAGCAGTCGCCGTGAAGGATGTCGTCCCAGACCATTCGCGTTCCTCGCGTTGTCAATCCTGACTCTTTTCCGAGATTACATCCATCCGAAGAAAGCGCAAGCGCAACTTCGGAATAATTTCGGATTAATTCCTCCGGCCGATTCGATCTTACTCCGTCCATCGGAATGGCGCAAGACAGTTTGCCTTTCGATTTACGAACGTCGGACGCGTTTGGAATAGGCCCGTGTCGGCCGACTCGGTCGCGATCTGTATCCCTGCACGTTGGCGCTGTCAACCGCATCCTCGGAGCCGCTTGCCGACATGCCGTTGCATGCCGCGCCGGAGGCCGTATGATGGTGCGAGTCCCGCAACAGCACCCGAGGCGCGTTCACTGATGGGCAAAGCCGTGGATCGACCGACCGCCACCTCCGGCGATGTCGCCCGCACCTGGACCCTCGCCGAGGCCCTCGAGACCTACGGCACCAAGAACTGGGGCAAGGGGTACTTCGGTATCAACGACCTCGGCCATGTCGTCTGCACCCCGGACAAGAACCCGGAGCGCGCGCTCGACATCAAAAAGCTCGTCGATCAACTCCAAGACCGCGGCATCCAACTGCCGATACTGCTTCGTTTCACCGATATTTTGAAGCACCGCATCGGCGAAATCGCCGAGTGCTTCAAGAAGTCGATCGACGAATACGGCTACCAAAACGAATACAGCTGCGTCTACCCGATCAAGGTGAACCAGCAGAGGCAGGTCGTCGAAGAGATCTTGAACTTCGGCAAGGTTCACGGCTTCGGCCTCGAAGCCGGGAGCAAGCCTGAGTTGTTCGCGGTGCTCGCCATCACCAATGGCGCCGATGTGCCGATCATTTGCAACGGCTTCAAAGACGACGAGTTCATCAAGATGGTGGTGCTGGCGCGGAAGATCGGCAAGCAGGTCATCCCCGTCGTCGAGAAGTTCAGCGAACTCGAGCTCATCGTCAAGCACGCCGAGGCCGTGGGCATCCGCCAGCCCATCGGTATCCGGGTGAAGTTGGCGACGAAAGGCGCTGGCCGCTGGCGCTCCTCGGCGGGATACCGCAGCAAGTTCGGCCTGACGCTGACGGAAGTCCTCGAAGCCTTCGAATATCTGAAGTCGAAGGGCTTGGAAGACACCCTGGTGATGACCCACTTCCACATGGGCAGTCAGATCACGAATATCCGCAAGGTGAAGGAAGCCCTGAACGAAGCCGCACGGATTTACGCGGAACTCGTTCGCCTCGGAGCCGGGTTGAACATCATCGATGTCGGCGGCGGACTCGGCGTCGATTACGATGGCAGCCAAACGGACTTCGAATCGAGCATGAATTACAGTTTGCAGGAGTACGCCAACGACGTCGTCTTCCGCATCAAGACCGTCTGCGACGAAGCGGGGGTGCCGCACCCGAAGATCATCTCGGAGAGCGGCCGGGCGCTCGTGGCGTACCACAGCATGCTCGTTTTCGATGTCCTCGGAACATCGAGCTTCGACAGTTGCACCGCCCCGGCGAGCGTGCCGGACGATTCGCCGCAACCGCTGCAAGATTTGTTCGCCATTCACCGCGATCTGTCGAAGAAGAACATCACCGAAAGCTATCACGACGCCGTGCAAGAAATGGAAGAGTGCCTCGGTTTGTTCAACCTCGGTTACATGCCGCTGGAACAGCGCGCGCAGGCCGAGCGGTTGTTCTGGGCCATCGGCCGCAAGTTGCAGAAGATGTGCAAAGACCTCGATTACGTCCCCGAAGAATTGCAGGGCCTCGAGACGCTGATGTCGGATACGTACTTCTGCAATTTCAGCCTGTTCCAGAGCATGCCGGACTCGTGGGCGATCAAGCAATTGTTCCCGATGATGCCGATCCACCGGTTGAACGAAGCGCCGACGCGCAAGGCCGTCCTCGGCGACATCACCTGCGACTCGGACGGCAAGATCGATCAATTCATCGATCTCCGCGACGTGAAGAACACCCTTGATTTGCACCCCGTCACACCGGGGCAACCGTATTACATCGGGGCGTTTTTGCTCGGAGCGTATCAGGAAATCTTGGGCGATTTGCATAACCTCTTTGGCGACACGAACGCCGTGCACGTGCACCTCGAACCGGACGGCACGCCCAATGTGGATACGGTGATCAAGGGCGACACCGTGACGGAAGTGCTGCATTACGTGCAGTACAGTGCCGAGAAACTGACGGACCGCATCCGCAAAGATGTGGAGCGGGCCGTCCGCGCCGGCAAACTGAGCCTGCAAGAATCGCGCGAGTTCCTCGGCTTCTACGAGACGGGCTTGGCTGGGTACACCTACCTGGAAGAGCCTTGATCGGGATTGTCGTCCCGCGTCTGGCCTATCTCGTGCCTGTTTTGTACGGGATCGCCATACTCGCGCTGCAACCGGCGGATCAATTCGTGCCGCCGGCGATCGACACCCCCGGGTACTTTTTGCCCGCCGGGTTCAGTCGGTTGCTCACCGACGATTGCGACAACGTCGCCTGGATGATCCGCGCCGAAAACGCTCGCCGCGGCCGGCTCGGCGGGCGCGTCGATGCCGCCGGCAAACCGATCCACATCCGCCCCGGCATCAACCTCGATCAGTTCGAAGCGCGGCTCGGGGCAAACCCGCCGTTCGCGGATCGCTACTTCCTCGAATACCCGCCGCTGGCACTGGCTTTCTTCCGACTTTGTTATTTGGCTTCGGGATCGGACGGCACTGCCGCAGTGAGCGCGTCGCTGCTCGACGAACACGAATTCAATTTCACCTGCCACCGGCCGACGAACGAGGCGGAGCGTAACCTTTACCGGGGCATCCGCCGCGGCCTCGATGCGTCGATGATCACGCTGCTGCTGGTGTTGATGGGGACGATGCTGTTGATCCAGCGCGGCATCGGTCCTGGGGGAACAGCGCGGGCTTCGCCTTGGTTGTGCTGCCTCCCCGCGATTCTGTACTTCACGCCCTGTCGATTCGACATCGTCCCGGCGGCCCTCGTGCTGGTGTGCATCGCGCTGTCGGCGCGCGGTCGCTGGAACCTCGCGGCGGTCGCATTGGGATTGGCCATCGCGTTCAAGTTGTACCCGCTGATTCTCGCCCCGCTGATCTTGCGATTCGCCTTCCAGAGTTGGCGAATGGCGGCCGTTTGGTGTACGTGTTGCGCGCTGCCGATTTTAATCTCGAATGCGGCGATGCTGCTCACCGACGGCTGGCCCGGCGTGACCGTGCCGTTTCAATTTCAGTTCGGCCGGAGTATGGAATCGCTGTTGGTCTTCTACGACCGCTTGTTGCCGATGGCGTTCGCCGAAGGGATCACCGGATCGCTGTTCCGCAATGGCTCGGTGCTGGCGCTCGTGGTCGCGCTGAGCATCCGGAAACCGGCGGGGGTCGAAAGCTTGCTCCGGCGTTGCGCGCTCGCGGTGATGCTCTTCGCGGCGCTACAGATCTTTTATTCGCCGCAGTGGTGGCTCTGGTTCGCCGTCCTGACCATCCCGTTGGCCCGAACGCACCGGGGCTTGACGGCGTTAATCGTACTGACCGATCTGTTGACGTACGCGACCTTCCCGTTGATCTTCGACCAGATGATCATCGGCGCTTTCGACGACGATGAACTCACGAAACTAGCGAATGGCCTGACGTACGCGCGGGGGCTGCTTTGGATGGGGATCGCGGGGGTGTTGGCTTATCGGGACGTGCGAAGTGCCCCCCCTCTCCACGGCGGAGAAGGGGAAGCCGGGTGAGGTCGGACTACTTGCCGTCGGCTTTTTCGCTGGTCGCTTTGCTAGCGGCGAGGATCGCTTTCACGCTCTCGATCATCTTCTTGGCGTCTTCTTCGGTGGCGTAGCCGGTGGACGATTGCATCAGCGACTTGCCGTTTTCATCGCGGACGAAGAAGCGGAATTTGCCGTCTTTGCCCGGCTTGATCACGACGCTCCCCTTGACGGCGGCCGGCGGCTTCGGATCGACCGGCTTGGCTTTGTCTTTCGCTTTCGGATCGACCTTCGGCAGGTCTTTGGTGACTTGGGCGACCACGGCGGTCGGGGCAGTCACGACGACGGCCGCGGTGCCGCAGCCGAAGACCGAAGCGACGATCAAACTGCGGATGAACTGCTTCACGGCGAAACTCCGAACGGGGGAGATAATTCGAAACCACGGTAGTCGGTGCGACGCCGCCGGGCCGATTATCACGGAAGGAAAATGAAATGGCAACTGGTAATCGGCTAGTGGACCGTTGCAGCTGATAGTTGCCGTCAAAATTGAGTCCCGACGGGACGACATAAGTTAGCCAGGGGTGGAGCGAAGCGGAACCCCTGGGAATGAGAATAAGCAATTTCGGCCCCAACGGGGCTACCCATTTCCAAATCGAGGTGTCCCCGTTGGGGTCCAAGCATTCCAGGGGTTCCGCTTCGCTCCA
>JBBRUN010000272.1:0-7725 GCA_038247765.1 Gemmatales bacterium
CGTCGATCGCCGCGATGGTTTCACCGGGCCGATCACCGCGACGGTCGATGGCCTCCCGGCCGGCGTCACCGCGAAGCCGGCGCTCATCGGCACCGCCAGTAAATGGGGCACACTCGTGCTCAGCAGCACCGATGCCGCCGCAGCGTTCACCGGGCAGATCACTGTGAAGTGCACGGCGACCGTCGACGGCAAAACTGTCGTAAGTTCCGCTCGCCCCGCGACGATCACGTGGGGTGTGCAACCGGGGAATAACACGCCGACGCTGACGCGGCTCGATCAGGGTCTGTTCTTCGCCGTGAAGGCCGAGAAGGCCACGATGCGGCTGACTGCCGACATCGCCAACGCCAAGGTGAAGAGCAAGGACAAAGACGGCAAAGAGACCGAAGCGAAGCTGGAATCGCCGATCTTCGTGAAGCCCGGCGACAAGATCACGCTGCCGGTACTCGTGGCGTGGCAAGGGGCCGAGGCCCGGCCCGGTCCGCTGAACGTGACGGTCGAAGCGACCCAGCCGAACATGCAGAACGCCCCCATCGGTACCGCTGGCGGTGGCAACGGCCCCGCCGGGATGATGGCCAAGGAAAAGAACGACGCGGCCATCGTGCTCGACGTGAAACCGGCGGCGCTCCCCGGCACCTACGCCATCGTGCTCAAAGGTGACACGCAGATTCAAATTGCCCGCGACCCTGCGGCCAAGGACAAGAAAACGCCGGCCAACGTGCAGGGTTACACGCAGCCGATCGAAATCACGGTGCTGCCGCTGACGCTCGGCAAGTTCACCGCGACCCTCCCGGCCAATGGCGTCGTCATCGCCGGCAAGTCCGCCGAGATGATCATCAAGGTGGAGCGCACCGGCGACTCCACCGGTGAGTTCAAAGTGACCCTGACGCTGCCGAAGGATTTCAAGGGCGTCGCGGTGAAGGACGTGATCATCCCCGCCGGGAAAGATGAAGTGGCGCTGCCGATCGAAGTCGCGGCCGATGCCAAGATCGGCGGCGTGACGAATGTCGTCATCACCGCCACCGGCACCGTCCACGGGAAGTTCCCGATCAGCCACGAAGTGAAAGCGAATTTGTCGATTGCCGCCCCGCCGAAGAAATAAGCCAAAAATACAGGTGCACCACAGAGGCACAGAGAGCACAGAGAAATCAAGATTGTGATGGGGCGATGGATTCCAACTTATCTCTTCCCTCTGTGTTCACTGTGCCTCTGTGGTGAAAATCTTCATCCAACCGAGACTCCTCCCATGAACCGCTTCGCCCTCGCTGCCCTGATCCTGATCCCGACCGCCGGCGTCGCCCAAGAGAAAAAGGTCGATCCCAAGGACGCGCCGCCGGTGCCGATCGCCCTCGTCGATCTCAAACGCACCGACGCGGTGTCGTTCGACAAAGAAATCCTGCCGATCTTCGCGTCCAAGTGCCACGTCTGCCACTCGGGGAATCTCACCGAGGGCAAGCTCGACCTCAGCACTTACGCCAGTATGATGAAAGGCGGCAAGCGCGGCATCGACATCGTCGCCGGCAAAGCCGACGAGAGCTATCTTTTCAAAGTTTCCGGGCACATCGTCAAGCCGATCATGCCGCCCAAGAGCGAAGAGAACCCGCTGACGGGGGCCGAGGTCAGCCTGCTGAAACTCTGGATCAACCAAGGCGCGAAGCCCCCGGCCATCGACACCAAGATCAAACGGACCGTCGTCCTCAGCCTGCCGCCGATCCTCGTGAAGCCGGTGCGGGCCGTGGCCGTGTCGCCGGATAAAACCACCGTCGCCGCGGGCCGGGGCAACCAAGTCCACCTGTTCGACGCCAAGACCGGCGACTTCAAAAAGACCCTCGTCGACCCCGACTTGAAGACCAGTGACGGCAAACCGGCCGCGAATTCGTCGCACGTGTCGCTGGTCGAAAGCATGGCCTACAGCCCGGACGGCAAAACGCTGGCCACCGGCAGCTTCCAAGAAGTCACCCTCTGGGACATGGAAAAGGGCACGCCCAAGCTCCGCATCGGCGGCTTCGCCGACCGCGTCGTCGCCATCGGCTACGCGGTCGACGGCAAGAGCTTCGCCACCGGTGGCGGCGCCCCGACCGAAGACGGCGAGATCCGCGTCTACGCGGCCGACGGCAAGCTCGTCACCGAGATCAAGAACGGCCACTCGGACACCGTCTTCGGCGTCTGCTTCAGTCCGGACGGCAAACTGCTGGCCACCGCCGCGGCCGACAAGTTCGTCAAGGTCTTCGAGGTTCCCGCGGGCAAATTCGTGAAGTCGTTCGAAGGGCACACCCACCACGTGCTCGACGTCGGCTGGACGAACGACGGCAAGAAACTCGCGAGCGCCGGGGCCGATAATATCATCAAGATTTGGGACTACGAAAAGGGCGAGAAAGTGCGGGACATTCCCGGTGGCACTAAGCAGGTGACCCGCTTGCTGTTCGTGCCCAAGACTGCGACGTTCGTGACTTGCGCAGGCGACGCCGGGGCCAAGCTCTGGAGCGCCGAGAACGGCGGGGCGATGCGGAGCTTCGACGGTGGCAAAGATTTCCTCTACGCCTGCACCGTCAGCGACGACGGCAAGATCGTCGCCACCGGCGGCGAGGACGGAATCATCCGCTTGTTCAACGGCGCCGACGGTAAACTGATCAAGGCGATGCTCCCGCCCGACGCGGAGCCGAAGAAAGACGAGCCGAAGAAGAAGTGACCGAAGTGGAGACGCGCCGATGCGGATGTTCTCGTTCACCACTGCACTCTTCCTCTCGGGCGCAGTTGTGGCCGCGCCCGTGCCGAAGGAGTCGCTGACGCCGCCGATGGAGTCGCTCTTCGGCAAGCCCTTCGATCCGTCGAAATCGTGCGAGTACAAACTCGACGGCAAGAAACTCGTCATCTCGGTGCCGGGGACGGTAGAATCCCCGGCGACCCGTCTGGAAGGCGCCCCGCGGACGAAGCGGGAAGTCACGGGGGATTTTGAAATGGAAATCGTCGTGTCGTATAAGCTGCCCGATCCGCCGGCCGGGGCTCACGCGGGTGCGGGTCTCGCGATCTGGCAAGACGAACAGCGCTTCGCTTTGGCCAACCGGCACCACTGGCCGGCGGGGGCAAAGTACACGGGCGGGTTCGACGTCCACTACGAGAACCCCGACGGCGGCGCGCGGGCGTCGCACGGCGCGGTTCTCGACGCCGACACCGGCCCGGAGAAAAAAGCCCGCCTGCGGTTGCGTCGCGTCGGCGACACGGTGAGCACCTCGGAGAGCCGCGACGACGGCAAAACTTGGAACAAGCTCACCGAAGCGGAATGCAAACTCCCCGCGACGGTGAACGCCGGGGTCGTCGTGTTCAATTCTTTGAAAGCGAAGATGGAAGTGACCTGCGACGAATTGACGATCAAACCGCTGCCCAAGAAGTGAGATTCGGGCGCCCTTCCGGTGCTCGGATTCATCCCGTGACCAAATCGCGGATCGGCTTCGGCGTGACGGCCCAAGAAGCGGCGTAGGTCGTTTCCAGCGGGATGTTCACATACCAGTCCGGCGCGAGAAACAGCGGCGCGTCGGGCAGCGGATCGCCCACGGCCACGGGGTCGACGTAGGCGGCCAGGTCGCCACCGGCGTCGTAACTGGCGATCGTCAACGGTTTGTCCGCGGGTCGGGCTTCGAACGTTTCGCCGACGAGTTCATCCCAAATGGCTTGGTGGATGCCGTCCGGGTCGCGAGGCGTCGGCGGGAAGAGATCGATCACAACGAAACTGATCCCTTTGTTCAAGAAATCGACGACTTTGCCCGTGAAGGCCCGCAGCGCATTGACGCTGTCTTTGTTGCCCGGCGAGACCACTTCGATCATGGCGACCACGCGGCCGAGATGGTGATGGATCGCGATGCGATTCCCTTTCCCCGCGTAGATTCGCCGCTCGGTCTGTTTGCGGGCGCTCTGCTGAACACGGGGTGGCGCCTCGGCGACGGCCAGTCCGCCGGGCGAATCGTGCGAACGGAGTCGCAGCGCGACCACATCGGGTTCCGGCCCGGTCACGCGTTGATCGGCCATGGCGAAATACCCATCCGGAAGCAGCCCCCGGTTCAGGGTCCGGCGGATTTCGATAGTCCAATCTTGATGGAAATCGTGAAAGATTCCCGATTTCACCCGCGTCCAATCGTGAATCGGCATGGCGCACCTCGTCGCGTGTTATTCCCGAGATTCTATACGGCCCGCCAGTCCCGTGCGGGGTCAATCCGACTGCCTCGGCAATTTCAACAGCTTCAGCACCGGCGCCGTGGCCAGCGTCGTCGCCAGGGCCATGAGAACCATCATCGCGAAAAGTCGAGTCGAGATCACACCCATTTCCAAACCGATGTCGAGGACGATCAGGCCCATCAAACCGCGCGTGTTCATGAGCGCGCCGAGCGCGGCGGAATCGCGCCACGATTGACCCGTAATGCGGGCCGCGAGGAGGGTGCCGCCGAACTTGCCGAGCGTCGCCACGAAGATGATCGCGGCCACGAAGAGCCAATCCTGCCAGTCCGTTAAGAGGCCGAGTTCGGTCCGCATCCCCGTCGTGGCGAAGAAGGCCGGCAACAGCAGGAGGGTCACCGGATCGTGGATCTTCGCCGCGAATTCCTTGGCGATGCGGCTCTCGTGGGGGATGACGGCGCCGAGCAAGAACGCCCCGAACACAGCGTGGATGCCGATCCACTCCGTGGCGAGCGCCGCGAGCAGAATCATCAGGAACAAGCCGGTGATCGCGTACGGCGGAATCGCCCCCGGTCGGGCATCGAGATGATCCATCCATTTTTTTAACAGCGGTCGCACGAGAATTAGCATCCCGAGCACGATTAGACCCGCCGAAGCCCCGACAATGAAAGCGCCCCCCACCTGCGATTGGGCGATCCCGACGACGAACGCGAGCAAGCACCAAGCGATCAAATCGGCGATGGCAGCGCTGCCGAGCGCGAGGACACCCAAATCGGAGCGGTCGAGTCGGAAATCGGCGAGGATGCGCGCGAGGACGGGGAACGCCGTGATCGACATCCCCACGCCGACAGAGAGCGCGAAGCTGGAGATCGGCACCCCCTCGGGTGCCAACTCCGGATAGAGCCAGAGCGCGAGCGCGGCTCCGAGCATGAGAGGAACCGCGGTACCCACCAGCGAGATGGCGATGGCCGAGCGGAACTGATTTTTCAGGCGTGAACCGTCGAGGTCCAACCCGACGAGGAACATGTAAAGGACGACCCCGAGCTGCGAAATGACCCGCAACGACCAGGGCACATGCCCATGCGGGTCGTCTGCGACGGCGGGTATCAGCAGGTGCATGGCACCGGGGGAGATCGCCCCGAGCAGCGATGGGCCGAGCACGATACCGGCGATCATTTCCCCGATGACCGCCGGTTGTCCAACCCGCTGGCATAGTCGACCGAGGACGAATCCGAGCGCGAGCACGGCCGCGAGAGTGGCGAGGACGTGGAGGAACACGTCCGGCATCACGCGCCGACCCCAACGAGTTCCGGCTTCGCCGCCATCTTCGCGGCGTCCTCGGCCTTCAACGCGTCGATCAGTGGCCAGAGTTCATCGACTTCGTCTTTGAACAGATTGCCGATGAGCACATCGGTGATCAGGCCTTTTTTGTCCGGATTGCGGCGCACCAAACGGCCGAAGTTCAGCCCATCGTAGAACTCGCAGACGAGCCGGCGCATGCGATCCATCCCGGCGACGTAACCTTTTTCCCAACTGCGGAGGCGCGCTTCGCTCGTGTCGTTCGCAGCGAGCGCATCGCCGATGGCGTCGGCGGCCATGCCAGCGGATGTCAGCGCGAGCAGCACCCCGGAGGAATACAGGGGATCGAGGAAGCCGAAGGCGTCGCCGACGAGGACCCAGCCATCGCCCGCAGCTTGCTTGGCGCGGTACGAGTACTCTTTTTGGGCTCGGAAACCGTCGCAACGGGTGGCGTTCTCGAGGCGCGGCTTCAAGCCGGGGCAGCGTTCGACTTCTTCGAAGTAGAGCGCTTCCAGATCTTTCGTGCGGTTCTGGAAAAGGTATTCGTTCGACGCGACGACGCCGACGCTGATGACGTCGTCGTGCAGCGGGATGTACCAGAACCAACCGGCTTTCCCTTTAGTTTGCAGGACGATCGTGGCCCCGGCGTCTTTGCCTTCGTCGCGGTAGGCCCCTTTCCAGTACGTCCACACGGCCGCTTTCTTCAACTCGGGATCCCACTCGCGCAGGTTCAGTTTGTCGATGATGAGCGAAGATTGGCCGCTGGCATCGACGATGACTTTCGCCTTCACGATCCGCTCCGGCTGACCTTCCGGCTTCACGCGGATGCCGACGGCCTTCGTTCCTTCGAAGAGGACTTCGAGCACGCGCGCCCCTTCGTGGACGACGACACCTTGCTCGCGGGCGTTCGTCATCAGCATTTGGTCGAATTCAGCCCGGCGGACTTGCCACGTCTGCGACCATTCCTCTTCTTCGTGGTCGTGGAAATAGAACGGTTCGGAGAGTTTGCCGTGCTCGGTGACGAACTGGACGCTGTGCTTGTGGGTGAAGTGACTCTCTTGCATCTTCGGCAACAAACCGAGCCGCTTGATGACGTGGTAGGTGTGCGGGATCAGCGATTCGCCGATGTGGAAGCGCGGGAAGTGATCGCGCTCGAAGAGTTCGACCTTCAACCCCTTCTGGGCCAAGAGGGTCGCGGTGGCGCTGCCGGAGGGGCCGCCGCCGATGACGATGACATCCGGGTCGGCGGGTTTGTTCAAGATCATGGCGAACTCCACGTGATGGGAACTACTTCCAAGGGCTATCGTCCGATTCATGCGGCTCGCGGGCAGCTTGCAGCAAGGCCGTCAATTCTTTCAACTGCGCCGCGCTCAGATGGCCCAATTGGGCTTTATGGCAGGCCCGCAGCGGTTCGGCCATTTCCGCCAACGCCGCGATGCCCGCGTCGGTGATACCGAGCCAATAAGCCCGTCTATCATCGGGCGAGCGCTCGCGGCGAATCCACTTCCGCTCGGCGAGTTTGTCGAGCACCCGCGTCGCATCCGGGGCGCGCGACACCAATCGCTTCAGCACGTCCTGCGTCGGGATCGCCTTCGGGTGGGCCGCCTCCAACAACCGCAGCACGTTGTACTGCTGGTTGGTGATGTCCCACGCGGCGAATAGAGCGTCCTCTAGCTCGCGGAGGCGGTCGTACGCCCGCCACAATCCGAGGTACGCTTCCTGCTCGGCCGAATCGAACCGGCGCGCCTTCTTCCGCTTCGCATCCACTGTCGGCATGGTATGACTTATAGCTGTTGAAACAACGGTTGTCCAGACAATTGTTCTGCCGATCCCATCCGCTGTTGAATTGAAATGGGCTTTCGTAGCCGTTTAACCCCCATCCTATCGATCGTGCGCTTTCTGTTCGATTCGGCCATACCGCGGCCATGGACGCCGCGCCCGCCCATCCGGTTCCCGACGGCAAGCTCGCGGGCATTTTGGTGAGCGACCGCGGGGTCGTGTACGACGGCTGGGACGCGGAGAATCGGCAGCTCGGCCGGGCCCACGTGAAGCGGAATTGGGAGAAGAAGATCAAGCCGGGCGGCGAAGCGAAATAATCACCTGCGCAACGTCTTGTCGAAAGCCTCGGCTTCTTCGAGCGTGATCAGGCCGTCTTTGTTGCCATCGATGGCGTCGAAAGAATCCTTGGGGCCGACGAACTCGGTCTTCGACACATCGCCGTCGGCGTTGCGATCCATCTTGCGGAACCAGATCGGCCCGACC
>JBBRUN010000273.1:0-7718 GCA_038247765.1 Gemmatales bacterium
GCGACTTACTCCGGTGGTAGGGAACCGATTTGCAGTAGCTACGGCAAGTACAACAACAGCACGGGGAATTACACGGCATTTGAAGTTCGTCTGAGGGACAATGATGCCCGGCGACCCACTCCGAACTCTCACCGTTAACTCATCGTCAGCACTTTCAGGAATTCCGCGTTCGTCTTGTGCTTGCTCAGGTGCTTCCGCAGCAGTTCCACGGCTTCCCACGCCGGCATGTCCGAAAGCACCTTGTGTAGGATATGGATCATACGCAGCTCGTCTTCGCTGCGCAAGAGTTCTTCTTTGCGAGTCCCGGATTCGTTGACGTTGATCGCGGGGTAGACGCGCCGCTCGACGAGGCGCCGATCCAAGTGCACTTCCATGTTACCGGTGCCTTTGAATTCTTCGAAGATCACGTCGTCGAGTTTACTGCCCGTATCCACCAGCGCCGTGGCGAGGATCGTCAGCGAACCCCCTTCGACGAGGTTGCGGGCGGCGCCGAAGAAACGCTTGGGAATCTGCAGCGCCGTGGCGTCGAGCCCGCCGGACAGCAGCTTGCCGTTGCCGGGGAGTTCGTTGTTGTAGGCCCGCGCCAACCGCGTGATGCTGTCGAGCAGAATCACGACATCGACGCCGTACTCGACGAGACGCTTCGCTTTTTCGAGGACCATCTCGGTAACTTGGACGTGCCGTTCGCTCGGTTCGTCGAAGGTCGAACTCACGACTTCAACCTTCGGTCCCTTCACCGACCGAGTCATTTCGGTCACTTCTTCGGGGCGTTCGTCGATGAGCAGCACGATGACGTAGCACTCCGGGTGATTGCGGATGATCGAGTTCGCCATCTGCTGGAGCAGAACGGTCTTGCCGGTGCGTGGCGGGGCGACAACGAGGCCGCGCTGCCCTTTGCCGATGGGGGTGATGAGGTCGATGATCCGCATGCTCAGGTCGGCGGGGTCGTGTTCGAGCTTCAGCCGCTTGTCCGGGTGGGTCGCCGTGAGATCTTGGAACAAAGCCTTCTGGTGAAGCATGTCCGGGTCGTGGAGGTTAATCGCTTCGACGCGGAGCAGGGCGAAGTAGCGTTCGTTCTCTTTGGGCGGGCGAATCTGCCCGGCGACGACCGACCCCGTCCGCAGGCCGAAGCGGCGGATCTGGCTCGGCGAGATGTAGATGTCGTCCGGGCAAGGCAGGTAGTTGTAGTCCGGGCTGCGGAGGAAGCCGAAGCCATCGGGGAGGACTTCGAGCGTCCCTTCGCCGAACATCAGGCCGTTCTGCTTCACGCGCTCTTTGAGAATGCGGAAGATGAGGTCCTGCTTTTTCAGGCCGATCCATTCGTCGCGCGGGATGCTGTCTTCGTTCGCCGCGGTTTGCAACTGGGCCAGCGTCATCTGCTGAAGCTGGGTGATGTACGTATTGCCGCGTTTGATTTCCTCGTAGCGCGAGTTGGTCTCGGCGTCGAAGCCGCGCTCGTTGGGATCGATCACGCGTTCGGCCGGTACAGCGGGCGGTGCTTTCATCGGGCGGGGCTGCGGCACCGGAATCTCGAGCGGTGTGGGGGCTTCGTCGGGTGCATTCGGCTCCTCGTCCACCGGGCGCGGTTTCGCTTTGCCCTTGCCCGCCGGTTTGCGGATCGGTTTCGGTTCTTCCGGCACTTCGTCAGTCATCTCGGCATCCTTTTTCATCGATCCAGCCCCACTCCTTCAGCAGTCGATCCACCGAATCCTTCAGGTCGGATTCCGTTCCGATGTTTCGAATCACCGCGTCGGCCCGTTCGATTTTCGCGGCCGCGGACCATTGCGCCGCTTCGCGCCGGGCCAATTCCGCCACGTCCCAACCGCTGCGAGTCAGCACTCGTCGCCGGCGAACATCTTCCGGTGCATCGACGTACACGATGCGGTCGCAGGCGTCGCCCCAGTTCGCTTCTAGCAGCGTGGCCGCATCGAGCACGATGAACCGTACCGATGGAACTTCAGCGGCTATTGCCATCTCCCGGCGGACCAACGCTCCGATGGCCGGAAAGACGACGCTTTCGAGGAACGTGCGTTCCTCCGCATCGGCGAAGACGATCCCGCCGATGGCTCTCCGGTTCGGCGCTCCGTCCGGCAGGAGAATCCGACTACCCCAGCGATTCGCCAATGGATCCAGCACCTCGGGCAGTGCGAGTGCCTCGTGACCGAGGCGGTCGCAATCGATGGTGAAGCCACCCCGTTCGGCGAAGGCTCGGGCCGTCGTCGATTTACCGGCGCCGATGGCCCCGATGAGGCCGAGCACGGGGAGACGGTGGGTCATGGCATATTCCCGTTCGGGGCACCCAGCTTGGCGAGCAAGGCTTTCAGGCGTTCATTTTCCGAACGCAGCTCTGCGGATTGCTCGGCTTCGAGGCGGGTTTGCTCTTCGGCTCGTCGGGCCCTCTCGATGGATTCCGCCGGCGTGGGGATGTTCATTCCGCTGGCGCGGTCGATCAGCCGGAGCATTTCGCCTTCGGGCCGCAGGTCGAAGCCCAAGTCGCTGCTCAAGATATCGTCGATGGCGAACAGGGTTTGGTACCGTGGGCCTTTCAACCGGAACCCGAGCAAGCGCGGGCGGAGGTAGAAGCCCTCTGGGTCGAAAATGAAGTACTCCTTCACCCCGCGCCGCTGGTAGAGCCGACGTTTGCGGATGAGATCCGATTTCCAAGTTCCTTCCGATGCCACCTCGAAGACGACGGCCGGGACGACGCCGTTTTCCCGCCAAGTGAAGAACGACCGCCGTTCCGGGCGGCTGTTCACTCCCGGAATGACCATCACGTCCGGCGCTACGGTCTTCGTGCGTCCTTCCTTCCAATACCAAAACATGTCAGTAGCGATGTAAACGTCTTGGCGCGGCTTGAAGAATTCTTCGAGCGCCAAGTGCAAGTTCATCATGGCCCGCACGTGGATTCCGGTTTCTCCAATGGGTTTCCCATCGCTGGAAGGGTAAAAGATCTTCGGTTCTTCCAAAATCGCATTCATTTCAAATCTCCTCCCCATCGAGCCAGTTGGGTCCACACGACACATCCACTTTCAACGGCACCTTCAGTGCCATGGCGCCGGTCATCTCTTCGCGCACCAACTTCGCCAGCGTCGGCGCCTCCGCCGGGGGCAGCTCGAAGACGAGTTCGTCGTGGACGCTCAGCAGCAGCTTCGCTTGCAAGCCTTCGGCCTGCATCCGCGCGTGCACCCGCAGCATCGCCAATTTGATGAGGTCGGCGGCGCTCCCTTGGATCTCCATGTTGATCGCTTCGCGCTCGGCTTGGTTGCGCTGCCGGTAGGTCGAGCGCGGCCGGATGCTGCCGGGGCCGAAGGTGCGCCGCCGGCCCAAAATGGTGGACACGTACTCGTTCACCCGGCCCTGCGCCAGCAGCTCGTCTTGGTACTGCTGCACCGCCGGGTAACGCGCGAAGTAATCGTCGATGAACTTCGCGGCCTCTTTTTTGGTGATGCTCAGGCCGATGGCCAAGCCGACGGCGCTGATGCCGTAAATGACCCCGAAATTCACCGTTTTGGCCACGCGGCGTTGATCTTTCGTGACTTCGGCCTCGGGCACTTTGAAGACCTGCGCCGCGACGATGGTGTGGATGTCGCGGTCCTGTTGGAATGCCGCGATCATATTGGCGTCGCCGCAGAAGTGGGCGAGGAACCGAAGTTCGATCTGCGAATAATCCGCCGTCAGGATCTGCCAGCCATCTCGGGCGATGAACGCTTGGCGGATCTGCCGGCCCTGCTCGCGCCGCGTCGGGATGTTTTGCAGGTTCGGGTCGGACGAACTCAACCGCCCGGTGAACGTGACCGTTTGATTGAACGAAGTGTGTACTCGCCCTGTGGCCGGGTTCGCAATCGCGGGCAGTGCATCGACATAGGTGCTCTTCAACTTGGCGATTTGCCGGTGTTCGATGAGTTTCCGGGGGAGTTCGTGCCCCAACGCCGCCAGGCGTTCGAGGCTTTCTTGATCGGTACTGGCGTCGCCGGTGGTGTCCGTCCGCTTCTGAATCGGCAGATTCAACTCGTCGAATAAGACCGTGCGCAGTTGCGGTAGCGAGCCGATGTTGAAGGCGCGCCCGGCGAGCCGGTAAATGTCGGCTTCGATGCCGGCGAGCTGCCCGGCCATCTCTTCGGAGAGCAATTTCAACTTCGGCACGTCGAGCCGGATGCCGTTGAATTCCATCTCGGCGAGAACGTCGATCAGCGGCAGTTCGAGATGGTCATAAAGCGCGCGAAGATTGGGTAGGATCGGCGTCTCGCCGGTTGCTGGGTAGGGTCGGCGTCCCGCCGGCTCACCTGCGATCGTCTCGGCCCCAACTGTTTTTGCGAGCCCCGGTGTATCGCGAACCGGCGGTACGCCGACAGTACCCAGCTGCGGTTCGAGGTAATCCGCGAGGCGCAGGGCCGCGTCGGCGTCCTCCCCGGCATAGGCGCAGACCTTCGCCGTCGGCACGGCGTCCAGCGTGATCTGCTTCTTGCCGTTCTTGCCGATCAGCGATTCGATCTTGATCGTGCTGTGCTTGAAGTAGCGCAGCGTGATGTCGTCGAGGTTGTGCAGTCGCTCCCCGGCGTGCAGCAAATAGTCCGCGATCATCGAATCGCCGGCGATCCCGGCCAGGCGAATCCCGACCCGGCGGAACACGAGCAGGTCGTATTTGATGTTCTGGTTCACCTTGCCGACGGCCGGGTCTTCGAGCAGCGGTTTTAGTGACAACAGCGTGTTGGCGGCGTCGAGCAGCGCCGAACCTATCGGGCCGCGCACAGGCAGGTAGTAGGCTTCCTCCGCCTTCCACGCCACGGCGATGCCGACGAGCTCGGCCCGGATCGGGTCGAGGCCCGTCGTTTCAAGATCGATGGCGAATCGCTTCTGCTGCCGCAGTTCCGCGAGGAACCCGGCGAAAGCGTCCGGGGTATCGACGAGTCGGTAATTCCCGACCCAGCCGTCGTCGATCGGTTCGACGACCGGCGAGACGCCGATCTCACCCGCGCCGGGTTCGCCGTTGCCGTCGATGAGGTCGAAGAGCGACGGCTGCCCAGGTCGGGGCTTGCGCATCTTCGACGGTTCCTCGGCCGCAACGGCCACCGGCGCGACCGCACCCACGATCTCCGCGTTCCGCGCCGCCCCGGCTTTCGTGAGTGTGGCCCGCACGCGGTTGGCGAAGCCCCGAAAGCCGTAGTCTTGGAACAGCTCGAGGAGTTGCTGCCCGTGCCAATCGCGGCGGCGCCAGCCCTCCCAATCGAACCAGATCGGCGCGTCGGTCCGCAGCGTCACGAGTTTCCGGCAGAGTTCGATCGTGCCATCGGCCGCGGCCTTCCTGACCGACTCGCGCAGTTTCGGCCCGCCGAGATAGTCGATGTTTTCGAGGATTTTTTCGAGGGTGCCGTATTCCTTCAACCACTTGCTCGCGGTCTTCGCTCCGCACCCCGGCACGCCGGGGATGTTGTCCACGGAGTCGCCGACGAGGGTCTGGTAGTCGATCACTTGATCCGGCCGGATGCCCCAATCGGCGAGCAGCCCGGCCGCGTCGAGAAATTCCCCCTTGCGCAGGTTCTGAATCTTCACGCGGTCGCTCAGCAACTGCCGGCAGTCTTTGTCGCTGGAACAGAGGAAGACTTCGCAGCCGCGTTCGTCGGCTTGGCGGGCGAGCGTGGCGATGATGTCGTCGGCTTCGAAGCCGGGGAGCTTCAGCACCGGCACGCCCATCGCGTTCAGCACTTCGTCGATCATCGGCAATTGGGCGAGCAAATCCTCGGGCGGCGGGTCGCGGTGTTCCTTGTATTCAGGGAAGAGTTCGTTGCGGAAGGTCGCGTCTTCGGTGTCGAAGGTCGCCAGCAGGTATGTGGCGCCGCGGTCGTACAGATCCATGATCGCACGCGTCACGCCGAAGACGGCGTTCGTCGCCCGGCCGTCCGGGGAGTTCATCGGCGGCATGCCGTGGAACATCTGGAAGACGAGCCCGTGCGTGTCGATCAAGTACACGCGCTCGGCGGCGGCCGGGGGAACCGGATTGGATAGCGAAGAATCCACGCGACCTGCCGGGTGCTGGGAGAGGGGCCGTGGAATGTCGGATCTCGCTCGACGCGGGCGGGGTTCGAACTAGCAGGGTCAAGCAGTCGAGCGAGGATCAGCGCAGATAATGCACTGCCAATGTACGGGCCGGGTGCGAACGGTGTCAAGGGGCGCCCGCGTCAACTTCACCGGCTCCCTACTGCGGGCAGTCCAATCAGCTATCATGCCCGTATCCCTACTTCGAGCCTCCGCATGGACACTGAAACCCCCGCCATCGACCCGGCCCTGTTCGAACGGGCCGAATCCGCGCTCGAGGCGAACGGGCCGCTCGGCGCGGTCGATGCGCTCATCGCCGACCTCATGGCCGCCGAGAATTACCAAGCGGTCTTCTACGCGAAGCTCATGCGCAAACGCGTCGAACTCGGCGTCTCGCCGTTCCCCACCGGGCCGTCGAGCGAACTGCCGGACGCCAGCCACGAACTTTACGAGAACGCCATCCGCGACGCCGGCCGCGACGTGGGAGCGCTGTATATCGGGAAGCGCGACTACGCCAAGGCGTGGGGCTTCTACCGGATGCTCGGCGAACAGGAGCGCATGTTCGCCGCGCTCGATGCGTACGAACCGGCCCCGGACGACGACACCTACGGCATCGTCGAGATCGCCTGGCAGCACGGCGTCCACCCGCAGAAGGGCTTCGACATCCTGCTCGGCCGCTCGGGCGTCTGCTCGGCCATCACCATGGTCAGCTCGGCGAACCTCGCGGCGAACCCCGATCTACGCGAATACTGCATCAGGAAACTCGTGCGGGCGTTGCACGAGCAACTGATGGATCGCCTGCGTGGCGAACTCGAAGCGCGGGACATCCCACTGCCGGCCGGGGCGACCATCGCGCAGATGTTGGCGAGTTCGCCCGACCTCTTCGGCGACGACATGTACCACATCGATGTGTCGCACCTCAGCTCGGTGGTCCAGCTCGCGGCGCATCTGCCGAAGTGCGACGAACTCGATCTCGCCATCGAACTGTGCGAATACGGCCAGCATCTGTCGCCGAACCTGCGCGGCGACATGCCGCCGCCGTTCGACGGAGGCTACACCGACTATGCCAAATACCTCGACATCCTCGCGGGTCGCAACGTCGACGCCAATCTCGGCCACTTCCGAGCGAAGATAGAAGTAGCGGCGGCCGAGGCGGACACCTTCCCGGCCGAAGTGTTCGTGAACCTGCTGCTGCGGATCGAGCGCTTACCCGAGGCGCTCGCCTTGGCGAAGCAGTACCTGAGCGACCCGGACTTGCGCGATCTGTCGTGCCCCACGGTCACCGAGTTGGCCCGCCGCGCCGGCGACTTCGCCACGATGGCGGCGGTGGCCAAAGAGAGCGCCGACCCGGTGAACTACCTGGCGGGGCTGATCGCCCAACGGAAATAGGTGAGCGATGGCCGACGAAATACCGCAAGCGACGCAAGTGGAAAGCACCGAAGACCGGCTGCGCCGGTTGGAACTGGCATTCGCGACGCTGCACCCCGGCAACGCCCCGGACGGCTACGCACCGCCTGTGCCGCCGTCGTCGCCGGGGGCCGGCGTCATCCCGTTGTCACTGATGATGAACGCGGCCGTCGACCCCGAAGAAACCGGCCGGCGCGTCATCCGCAATCTGCCGGTGCTGCGCGAACTGCGGTTGATCGCGCAGATGTACATCGACCCGCGTTACCGCCTCAGCCGGA
>JBBRUN010000274.1:0-7699 GCA_038247765.1 Gemmatales bacterium
TCGCCCGTCGGGAAAGCGCGGGTGAGCGATTCCCAAATCTTTTCGGTCGGCGCCTTGCGGAAAGTGTAACCCTCGTAGGCCGTGCCGATGGCGTCCTTCGCCCCGAGGTCGCCCAAGGAAATCTGGTACTTCCGCAATACCAACAGCCGCTCGGCCGGCGTCTTGGCCTTCGCCCAATCCGCTTCGGTCACGTCGCCGGTGATCCGCACGAACGGCTTCTCGTCGAACTTCTCCCACGGGATGGGCTTCGCGTCCGGCGTCGGCTTGATGGCGCGGATGCGATAGACCACACCGCGAGTTCCCCGGCCGCCGCTGGCGACGTACAAGTCGCCCGTCGTCGGGTGTACGGCCATGCCCGTGGGTGCGAAGCCGCTCTCGCCGGTCGATTCCAAAAACGATTCCAACTTTCCGGCGAGCGTCTCGCCCGCGGGGGTCAACGGGCTGAAATAGACTTTGCCGAAGGTCCAATCGGCGAAGAAGACGCCGTCTTGGTAGGCCTTCGGGAAGGCCGTGTGGCGATAGCAAACGACGCCCGTCGGGGAGCCGCGACCGGCCGTGAGGATCGGCGCGACTACGTCCGGGAAGTCGGGCGGCTTCCGCCACGTCTGCGTGAACTGCGGGTTCAGCCAGCCGTAATGGCCATTGGGTCGCACGTGGTAAAGCCGCGTCGGTTCGAACCAAGGCAGCCCGACGCAGCGCTCGTTGTCCGAATCGAAGGTGATCGCTTGGCCGCGGGAATTGAAGTCGAAATCGTAGGCGTTGCGGAAGCCGTCGGCCATCAGGCTCACGGCGTTGGTCTTCGCGTCGATCCGCAAGAATCCGCCCGCGACCGGGTCCTTCACCGGCGACATCGGGTCGGTGATGGTCTTCGCCGCGATCCCCGAATTGTTCCCGCACATCAGGTACAGCGACCCGTCCGGCCCGCGCTTTACGGCGTGGGCCGCATGCTCGCCATCGGCTCGGATCGCGAGGATTGTCGTCGGCTTCTCCGCGCTCGGTTTCTTCCCGGTGACACCCGCATAGCAGTGCAAGCCGCCATCGGCGACGACGTACAGGTTCTCCTTTTCCCAGAGCAGGCCCATCGCGCCGCCTTTCGGCGCCGGAATCAACTCGACGGCCCGATCCACCGTGCCATCGTTGTCGGTGTCGATCAACTCTCGGACGTACCCTTTGCCGGCCACGACGATGCGCCCGTCGGCGTCGATGTGCAGGGTGTAAATGTCGTTGGCCAACTCCGGCCCGGCGAATTGGTGAACCTCGAAACCGGGGGGCAGTTTGAAACCTCGGGCCGGCTCTGCGGCCATCGACGATGACCCAATAATGGCCAAGGAACTGGCGATCAAGAATCGCATGGGAGAAGCCTCGGGAATTTCTTTTCCAGAATTCTGCACGAAACCGGCAGCCCATTTCCACTAATAAATTGCACGACACCGACGAGGATCCGCCGATGCGACTCACTTTGCGAACCCTGCTGGCGTATTTGGACGACACCCTCGACCCGGCCCAGGCGAAGGTCATCGGGCAGAAACTCGCGGAAAGCCCGAGCGCGCGGGAACTCGTGGATCGCATTCGCAAAGTCACCCGGCGACGCGGCTTGTCCACGCCCACGAACTCCAATGAGCAAGGCAGTCCGTCCGATCCGAATACGGTCGCCGCGTACCTCAGCGATGCCTTGCACGCCGAGCAGTTGGCGGACTTCGAAGAGACATGCCTCGCGTCTGATGTGCACCTCGCGGAAGTCGCGGCTTGCCATCAGATCCTCACGCTGGTGCTGTCGGAGCAGGTTCTCGTCCCTCCGCCGGCGGTGCGGCGCATGTACGCGCTGGCCAAGGGGCGCGAGTCGATGCCGAACCGCAAACCGGGAAACACGATCCCCGTCGGCGGATTGCCGAGCGATCCCGCCGGTGCCCTAGACGACAGCGATGCCCCGTACCTATTGGGCATGTCGGCCTATTCGCCATCGCAACCGATCGCGCTCCAGATCCTGAAGTGGTCGGCCGTCGCCGCGCTATTGCTCGGCTTCACCGTCGCGGCGTACATGGCGTGGACGAGCGAGCGTCCCGCGTTCACCTCCACCCCGACGGCGCCGTCCCAATCGACGGCGCCGACCAAGCCGAGTACCGAATCGACCAAGCCGCCGCTGACGCCGCCGACGAAACCGGTGGAACAAGTTCCGCCCGTCGAGCTGCCCGTCGAACCAGTGCCGCCCGTCGAGCCGCCGGTCGAACCGTCACCGCCGGTCGAACCGATGGCGGGCCGCATCGCCGTGGCGAAATTGGACGCGCTCGACGTACAGGTATTGGTGGCGAAGAACTCGGAGACCTCCGAGTGGTCGCGCGTCGCCGGCGGTGCGGATTTACTATCGTCGGATCGGTTGGTCTGCCTGCCGGGGTATCGCACCAAGTTGAAGTTCGACGGGGGCTCGACCGTTGAACTCGTGGGCAATCTCCCGGAGTTGCTCGGGTTCCGCGTGCTCGAAACGGCGCTGACGCTGAACATCGCGCCGCAGGGGTACGACGCCGACCTCACGCTCCACGTCGGCCGGGTCTACTTCAACACGAGCCGCGCGGCGGGTGCGAAAATCCGGGTGCGATTCCTCAAAGAAATTTGGGACATCACCCTACCGGATGCCAAGGCGGAGGCGGTGCTGGAACTCACGCACGAACCGACTCCGGGGACGCCACCCGAGTCGCCGCAATCGTTCGCGATCCTTTCTACAATCGCCGGATCGGTGAAGTTGCGTATCCGTCAAAAAGATTTCCCGGCGATCCCGCCGAAGCAGATCGTGCTCTGGACGAGCAAAGGACCGAAGGCCGAAGGCCCGCGTCTTCCGGATCCGAAGTTGAAAGAACCGGACGCCGCGTACTTCGACCGCTTCGCGATCTTGCCGAACGAAGCGATCGCCAAGCCGACGCGGGCCGCACTCGACAAATTCGCCAAGGGTTTGAAGGCCGGCCAACCGGTCGCCGCGAAATTGACCGAGACGCAACAAGTCGATAAAGCCTCGCTCAGCGACGAGACGGTACTCGGCAGTCGGTTCGCGGTTTACGGCTTCGCGGCCATCGGCGAATTCTCGCGCGTCGTGGACGCGGTGAACGACCCCGAGCGCCCCTTCTGCCGGTTGACCGCGATCAAGGCCCTGCGTTCCACGCTCGCGATTTGGCCGAAGGAAGAAGAGAGTGTCCGAAAATGGGCCCAAGAGAAATTCCGCTTCGAGAAAGCCGAAGCGGAAGCTTGGGTCTTCCGCCTGCGCGGCCTGACGGTGGCCGAGCGGACCGACCCGATCACTATCGACGGGATCGTCGCCGGACTCTCGGGATCCGAGATCGCCGAACGCGAGCTCAATTTCTTCTTGATCTCGCACATCGTCGATCCGGCGTCACTGGCGAATCGGGAGTTGATGGCGTTCGACGCCGCCGGTACGGTCGATCAACGCGCCGCGGTGACCCGGTTGTGGAAACGCCGCGCGGAAGACGTCAAAACGGCCATCAAGACGATGGAAAAGTAAAAAAATCGCCGTGAAGGATTTGACAAGAGCAATTTCGGAGCGTATATTCACAAGTATACTTGCTAGCACTATTTAAGTGTCTCCCCTGTTGATCGGGAGATTGTTGGGCCCCGAAATAGCCTGATCCAAAGAAGAACACTTGCTTGGCCGGTTTCGGCATCGGTAGGGTTTCCAAATCTTCGGCCATGGGGATGATGATTGCGAATACGGCATCTGCGGGAACTTGCGGCGGATTTGTACATTTCTTCGGAATTATTGTCCGCAGGGAAAGCGGATTCGCATTAACGGAGTAAGCAGGATCCTTCGAGGAGAGTTGCCGTGGCAGACACAATGGCCGAATGGGTGAAGCATCTTTTGCCCACCAACACGCCGATGCCAGTAAAGTACGACCTCAAAACCGGAGCCGCGCTTGAGATGAAAGGCGTACCTTTCGGAGATTGGCGACCGGCGTTCGATTCCAGCCTGATCATGCACAACGGGGTGAAGAACCACACGCTGACGCTGGTTCTCAAGATCTTCTACAACCAGCTTCTAGGCCAATCCATTCCGCGGAACCTCAGCATGCATTACATTGAGGCAGGAACCCCGCCGCTGATGTACATCATGAGGCCGTGGCAGCCCGGACCGTGGGCGGAGTTCCTTCGTGGAGTGAAGCGGGAAGCCCAGAAGTGGAACAACAAGTTCTACCTGATTCCACCGGCCGGGTTCTCGATGCTCGACGTGAAGGTCGGCAGCCGCACGATTCGGCCCAACGTGTACTGCCACCTGCATCTGGAAATCATGCAGAACATGGCGAATGCCTACCATAAGATCGATGTTCTGAACCTCGATCAGCAAGACATGGCCCTTCAACTCGGCGTCCGCGAGAAGCAACTCAACAGCGGGGACAGCCGCTCGAACGCCGCGCAGTACGATTCGCTCGACACGAAGAACCGAATACAGACAACCACCACGGAAAGCGGCGCGGTCGTCGAAGCCAAGAACTACTCGACCATTGTGCACGAACTCGGACACTCCATCGGGCTTGACCATATCAGCGTCACCCATCAGGATCCCGTCTGCAAGATGGCGATCCTGCTCGACCAGATGAAGCCGGCCGGGACGACCCTCCCGGCGCTGTTCAACGGTGGGGTAAACGGCAACGCGTGTTACGGAACCTTCGGCAAGGCCGTACGCGGCGGCAATGTGATGGGCGGGGGCACGGCCTTCGACGAATCGAACGCCGCTCCCTGGGCCCAGCGGTTGGCGCTACACACCAATACCAAGCCCGAGGCATGGACCGTCTCGATGAGGCCGGTCGATCCCAAGCCCGTGTGAATAAGGCAACCGAATAGGTCCAGCGACCCGCGCTCGCCTTCGACTCGCGACATCGCGGGATACCGCTATCGTCTCTCCATGTTCGACGATCTCGTTATCTACCTGATCCTGACGTTCTCGGCTTTCCTGGCCGGGGTCATGAATTCCATCGCGGGCGGGGGCACCCTTCTTACGTTTCCGGCGCCGATGGCCGCGGTCGCGCCAAGCATCGCCAACGGTACCAGTACGATCGCGCTCATGCCCGGCTCGTTGCTTGTAGTCCTCGGCATGTTGCTTCAGTGCTTCGGCTCGTTGAGCCGGGCCATATCGGTAGCTGTTTTGCAAATTGTGCGGACTCGAGAAAGGCATGTCAGAAGTGCCGGTGACGCAGCCGAGTGTCATCGGGCTCAGCAAAAGGATCACCAGCAGAAGTCTCTTCGAATGCAGCGTCATGGGGAACTCCTGTCCGGGTGGGCCGAACTGGGCGTAGGTTAGTGGCTTCGGCGAAATCCTCGCAAGGCCAACCGTCCATGACACGAATCCGGGGCCGTCTGGCCCCTTCCCCGACCGGTTCGCAGCACGTCGGCAACGCTCGGACTTATCTCTTGGCTTGGCTCTCGGCCCGCTCGCAGGGCGGCGAAATGGTGCTGCGGATGGAAGATATCGACGTCTGGCGGAACAAGCCGGATGCGGCGGCGCAGGCGCTCGACGACTTGCGCTGGCTCGGGTTGGACTGGGACGGCGAAGCCGTGGTGCAATCGGCGCGGTTGCCGGAACACGAAGCCGCACTCGCGGAACTGCAGCGATTGGAATTGGTCTACCCCTGCACCTGCAGCCGGAACGACATTGCGAGCGCGGCGAGTGCCCCGCACGCCGAGCACGAAGGGCCCACTTACCCCGGAACCTGCGCGCATCGCAAAGTCGCCGATGCGGCGAAGCTGGATCGGCCCTTCGCATGGCGGTTCCGGGCGACGCACACGCCGGCGTACTTCGATCTGTTCCAAGGCTTGGTCGAACTCGATTTGCAAACGCTCGGGGGCGATTTCGTCGTCTGGCGCTCGGCGAAGGTGCCCGCGTATCAGTTGGCCGTGGTCGTGGACGATGCGGCCGCGGGAATCACAGAAGTCGTCCGCGGCGACGATCTGGTTCCCTCGACCCCGCGGCAATTGCTGATCTACGATGCGCTCGGGCTGAATCCGCCGCGCTTCGCCCACGTGCCGCTCGTCGTCGGGGTGAACGGCCAACGGCTCGCCAAGCGCCACGGTGACACCCGGTTGTCATCGCTCCGCGACGCCGGGGTGAAACCGGAAGCGCTGCTGGGATTGTTGGCGTGGAGCTGCGGCTGGTTGCCGGAGTCGGAATCGATCACCGCGAAGGAATTGCTTCCGCTGTTCCGGTGGGACTCGATTCCAAAGGAGCCATTCACCTTGCGGCCGGAATTGTTGCGACAAATCGGTTTTCCACTGCCAATATCGGAGAGTTCTTGACGCGGTCCCGCTACGGAATACTATCATCTGTGTAGAGCCTCGACTCGAATCCGAGGTTTCCTGTTGCCCGGCCTTGTGAAAAAGTTCACACAGTCGCCACCGAAGGATCGAAAGGCCGCGTTTATGGCTTCGCCCGATCTCGTACTTACGCCTTCGGGCCTCGAACCAGCGTTCGACCTCAGCTCGTATTACGCGATTCTGATCTACGCCCTCGCGGTGGTGTTGCTCGCTGTCGCCACCCTGGTCGCCACGCACACACCGATTTTGAAGCCGTGGAAGCCGACGAAAGTGAAGAACATGCCGTACGAATCGGGGATGGACCCGATCGGCACGGCCCAGATACAGTTCGATATTCGGTTTCACCTGATCGCCATTTTGTTTCTCGTCTTCGATGTGGAATTGCTGTTCCTGTATCCGTGGGCGGTGATTGCCTACGGCGAAGGTGGCGACACGGCGTGGAAAGCGACCTTCGGCACGCTGGTCTTCTCGGAAATCCTGATCTTCTTAGCGACGCTCACCATCGCTTATGTCTACGCCTGGCGCAAGGGAGTCTTCCAATGGCGCTGAAGCTCGACGACAATATCTTCGTCAGCAAGCTCGACTTCCTGGCGAACTGGGTTCGCAAGAACAGCCTCTGGCCGATGCCCTTCGCCACGGCCTGCTGCGGCATCGAACTCATGGCCTCGGCCAGTTCGCGATACGACCTCGCCCGCTTCGGCAGCGAAGCGATGCGCTTCACCCCGCGCCAGTGCGACGTGATGATCGTAGCCGGGCGAGTCGCGATGAAAATGGTTCCCGTAATGCAGCGGATCTGGCTGCAAATGCCAGAACCGAAGTGGTGCATCAGCATGGGGGCCTGCGCCAGCACCGGCGGTGTCTTCGACACCTACTCGGTTGTGCAGGGGATCGACCGCTTCATTCCGGTGGACGTTTACGTTCCCGGTTGCCCGCCGCGACCGGAGCAGGTCATCCGGGCCGTGCTCGATCTCCAAGAAAAGATCATGAAGGGCGGCACCATCGACGGCCGGGAGTTCGCCAAACGGACGGCGTACGAAGGCCCGGGTGACCGCTTGGGCGAGTTGGATCCGTCCGAAGTCGTGATCGCCCCGGGGAATTTTGCCACGGGCAAGCGCTTGCGGGGGTTGCCACTTGTCAACTGAACACACCACGGCCATCGACGCCAAATTCGGGGCCGGCTCGGCTACCCCGACGGAGTTCCGCGATAACAAACGGCTGACCGTGCCGGTTGAGAAAATCTACGGCGTGCTGGCGTTCCTGCAAACGCACCGCGGGTTCGACATGCTCTGCGATCTCGCGGGGATCGACTACCTCGGCTACGCCGACGCCACGGATCGCTACGGGATCGTCTACGCCCTCACGAATACGACCACCGGCGAACGGCTCTTCA
>JBBRUN010000275.1:0-7690 GCA_038247765.1 Gemmatales bacterium
GCCGAGGCGGAGACGGCGCAGCCGAGGAGGGCGAGGAAGGCGAACCGGCGGGCGAAGCGAGTCATACGTGCAATCTCCGGGCACCGAAGGGCCAACCTATTCTATTCGGTTTGCGGCCCCGGCCAACCGCAAGGAAACCGCGGGATTCGCGGGGAGCGGTTGGGGGGCGGGGTGGTGGAATCGGGCGTGATGCTCGGGAGGGGGAAGTCTTTTCGTGGACGACCAACACCCAATGGTGAAAAGACGTTTGATCGATGCAGAGACGATGCTCGGAAAGGACTTGCGTTCGTAGACTGAGAAGCGAAGTGCCGCGCAAGGACCAATACCAAGATCATTCCATGACCGTTAACGAACTTCTTGCTCAGATCGCTCGGCGTGTTAAAACACGATCTGAGGCAACATTGCAGGCGGATATCCGTCAGCTCGTCCTGATCGCACCCCTGTCGCTTTCTGACTCAGATGTCGTTACCGCTGACCTCGAGACACCGGTCGGTATCCGCCGACGAATTGATATTGAGGTTGGGAGCTGTCTCATCGAGGTCAAGCGCGACCTCACTGCTGGAAGCGTACTCTCCGATGCTATCGAGCAACTTGCCGACTATTTGGGCTTGAGGCAGAAGCAAACAGGTTGCCGATACGTCGGTATTTTAACCGACGGCGCCGATTGGCGGTGCATCAGTCTGCCCGGCGACTCGGAGTCGCGGCCGGCGCGTGAGGTTTCGGCGCACAAGCTCTCGCCAACCAGACCGGACACTGAGTCATTTCTGATTTGGCTAGAAGGGGTGCTTGCGACGGCCCAAGACATCCCCGCGACGCCGCGCGAAATCGAACGGCGGTTGGGCGCGGGGAGTTCCGCTCACGCATTGGATCGCGATACGCTTCTTGAACTTTTCACGCGGCATCGCGAGCATCCCGCAGTGCTGATGAAGCGGCATCTTTGGGCGCGCCTGCTGACGACCGCGCTCGGCACACAGTTCGAGGACACCGACGAACTCTTTGTCGAGCACACGTACTTGGTGAATACGGCAGAGGTCATCGCCCATGCCATCGTCGGCTTCGATCCATCGTCGATTGTGCCGCAGTCGCTACTGAGTGGTAGCAAATTCGAAGAGAGCGGTATCACCGGAGTCGTCGAAGCCGACTTCTTCGATTGGGTTGTGTATGTCCCCGGTGGCGAATCATTTGTCCGCTCACTGGCACGACGGGTCAGCCGCTTCCGATGGCAAGAGGTCGGTGGCGACGTCCTAAAAGTGCTCTATGAGTCCGTCATCACTGCTCAGACCCGAAAGCGACTCGGCGAATACTACACACCCGACTGGCTCGCGGAACGGCTCGTTTCCTCAGCGGTCGAATTACCTCTGGATTCCCGCGTTCTCGATCCGTCATGCGGTTCCGGCACATTCCTCTTTCATGCGGTCCGGCGCTACCTCGGCGCTGCTGAGCATGCGGGCCTCCCGCTGAAATCGGCGCTTTCCGGTCTGACCCAGCACGTGTTCGGCATGGATTTGCACCCTGTAGCTGTGACACTCGCCCGAGTGACCTATCTGTTGGCTATCGGCCGCGACCGACTCATACACCCGGATCGCGGCCCAATCCAAGTGCCCGTCTTCCTCGGCGATGCGGTGCAGTGGAAGCGGGAAGCGGACGACCTGTTCACCGACGGCAACTTGGTGATCGAGACCGATGACCAAAAGAATCTGATGGAAAACGAACTTCGCTTTCCCCAAGAGTTGCTCGAAGATCCGGGACGGTTCAACGAGATCGTCGAGTCGATGACGAAGCTGGCCGGCAACCGGAAGCCGAAGGGCCCCGTGCCGAAACTAGCGGGCCTTTACCAGCGCCATGCGGTGTCACCCGCAGCGCAGAAGACGCTCGAGGCGACTTTCCGGACGCTTTGCAAACTCCACGATGAGGGCCGCGACCACATCTGGAGTTACTACGTCCGCAACTTGGCTCGACCGTGGTGGATCGCACTTCCGCAGAATCGCGTCGATGTGCTGATCGGGAACCCGCCTTGGCTGGCGTATCGCTTCATGACAGAGGCGATGCAGAAGGCGTTCCGCGACTACAGCGAAGACCGCGGACTCTGGCACGGCGCGAAGGTGGCAACGCATCAGGACCTGTCTGGTCTGTTCGTCGTTCGGGCGGTCGAGCGCTACCTGAAGATCGGCGGTAGCTTTGCTTTCGTCATGCCGAACGCTGCCGTCGACCGGGGGCAATTCCGAGGACTCCGTACCGGCACGTACAAAGTTGCGGGCGCCAGAAATCCCGTCAGGATTGCATTCGACCCCGCTTGGGATCTCCGTCGGATCAGGCCGCACTTTTTTCCCCGTGGGTCAGCCGTGCTGTTCGGCAAGCGGGCAGACAAGCCGAAGCCATTACCAACGAAGATCGTCGTCTGGACTGGTCGGGTACCCGAATCGAACGCGAATTGGGCCACGGTTAAGAAGGCGCTTGTGCAAATTGCGGGGAAGTCTCAACCGGCGAGCGATGACCCGGCATCACTCTGGGCGGATCGCTTTCGACAGGGGGCGACAATCGTTCCGCGGCTGTTGTTTTTCGTGACGCGTCAGGCCGCAGGACCTTTAGGCAGAGCGGCGGGCAAGGTTGCTGTGCGCTCACTCCAGCGAGCCAACGATAAGAAACCGTGGAAAGATATGCCGGCGTTGGAAGGCGTCGTTGAGAGCGAGTTTCTCCAACCAGTGCTTTTCGGCGAGAGTGTACTTCCATTTCGACTCGCCGAAACGTTCGAAGCCGTGCTTCCGCGTGATCGAAACGGAATCTTGGACGGCCAATCCGATCGCCTCGACGCGTACGAGGGCTTAGCGAATTGGTGGCGTCGGGCGGAAGCTATCTGGGAGGAACATCGCTCCAGCGAGCGACTTTCGCTCGTCCAGCAACTCGATTACCAAAACAAGTTTCAGCAGCAGTTCCCGATCCAGACGGAACGTATCGTTTATAATACTTCCGGAATGCATCTTGTAGCCTCACGGCTCAGCAATCATCGAGTGGTAACAGACAGCTCGCTTTACTGGGCGACGGCAGCGTCGAAGGCGGAGGCTCATTACCTCTGTGCGATCCTGAATACTGCAACCTTTACTGAGCTCGTGCGGCCATTCATGAGTTACGGTAAGGATGAAAGGCACTTCCATAAGCACATCTGGCAAATCGCAGTGCCGCTGTATGACCCGATCAACGATCTACACGGTTGTCTCTCCGCTCGCGGGGCCGAATTGGAGAAGGCCATCGGCAAATTACAGCTTGTGCCCGGGCGACATTTCGCAGCAACCCGGCGAGATATCCGCAAGTTCATCGCCGAGAGCGAGGCCGGCCAAGACGTAGAGGAGTTGGTTGTTGAATTGTTGAGCTGAGCGGAGGAACCTTCTGTCTGTCCATCCCACCCACCGTTTCGACTCGCCGTAAGTTCTACGCGAGCTTGGTAGTTCCAGACGAGTTCGGTCTGGCTGGCGTTTTTGCTTCAGTGCATCGGAGGGTGGGGGGGATGGCGCTGGGATGACTCCGCGCCTACTTCCCCGGCTTCAGTGGCACTTGGCACACCCCGTCGTGGCAGGGCACCAAACTGTAGCGATTCTTGGCGATCCAACGGTAGACCCGATTGCCCAGCCGGAGCACTCCCGGCAGATAGAGGAACGGGGCCAGAGGCATCGTCAGCGGGAGGCGCCAAGCCATCCAGCGGAAGGCGCTAAACCCGGCGTGGGTTCGCTGGCGGTCGGGCGTCACGAGATGCATTTCGTCGAGCATCTTCGGCAGCGACAGCGGTTCGGCTGCCGTCGGCCAATGGTCGGTGTCGCGGGCGTTTTGTGTCGTCAGCCGGTGGAACCAATCGAGCCACCGAAGAATTCGCACGCTGCGCAGGCAGAACGCGCAATCGCCATCGAACAGCACGACGGCTTTCGGGTCGGTGACAGGTGCGGTGGCAATCGACATGGCGAACCTAGGGGCAAGAGAATCGTCCGGAGATAGGATACGCGAAAAGCATGCCAAGCTCGGCCGCATCGGGTAGGATGACGGAGTGACCCCGTCTGCGACGATCGATACCTGAGCACCAGCCCGCAAGCGGGATCGTTCCCATCCATCAGGGATACCGACGCACCGATGAACCTATTACTCGGCTTTCCCCAGTTGCTGAGCCGACTCGCGGAACTGCCACCGACCCCGGATAGGACACCGACCGCCATGCAACTCGATGACGACCTGCTCTTCAGCGACGAGATGCCCGCCGACGCGCGGGAACTTTTGGAGCGGGCCGAGCGGACCGTGACCGAAGTCCGCACGCAGTCGGCGCAGGCCATTGGCGGATACCGGGACGTCGCCGAGCGGGAAATCGCCGCCATTCGCTTGCGGTTGAACGCCGAGGAAGCGGCCGTGCAACTCGGGGCATCCCGGGAGTTGTCGCCGCTGCTCCGCGATCTCTTTTCTCGATTGAAGGCGCTGCAAGCGAATTACGCCCAAGCCGGGATGATCGACGAAGCCTTGGCCATTCGCGCCCGGCTGCGGACGCTCCGCGCCGACCTGTTCGGCGTGAAAAGCGACCCCGGTTCGATGTCGGATTACAGTTCGTCCGACGTCGGCAAAAGCTTCCTGTTCGAACTCGTCGGGACCAACGAAGGGAACATCTGGGGCACCGACGCTTACACCGGCGACTCCCGCGTGGCCGTGGCGGCGGTCCACTCCGGCAGCCTGCGCATCGGCGAGCGCGGCCTCG
This sequence comes from Gemmatales bacterium, assembly GCA_038247765.1. GTDB lineage: Bacteria > Planctomycetota > Planctomycetia > Gemmatales > Gemmataceae > JALHQU01. Next base: position 4,727 of record JBBRUN010000275.1, read on the forward strand.
TGCGCGTCACCATCGTGGATGGCAGCGAGCGCGTCTTCGACGGCTCCGAGCGCCACGGCATCCGCAGCATGGACTACGGCAACTACACCGTGGCCTTCCAGACCGAACGCGTGTGAGTCACCTTCGCGCGGCCAGGACATTCGAGCGCCAAGCGTCTTCGAGGCCGCGGTAGTCCTTCAGGCCGTATTGGCGCTGCAACGCCGATTCCGTGCCGTAGCGCTGGCTATCGCGGATGAACGCCGTGAAGGTTTTCTCGCCCTGCCAGCGGACGAGAAAATCGACGAGCGACACGCTGGATACGTAGAAGCCCGTCACGCCCTTCGCCGGAATTTCGACCGATTTCAACAGGCTTTCGACGCTCGGCAGATCGCCGTCGCGGTCGCAGCGCGGCACCGTCCGTAAATAGCGGCTGATTTCGACCCCGGACGTCGCCAAGACCGCCATGCCGAGCTCGGCCCACTTCGGCGGGGCTTGGCTCGCGAATAAATCCGCCAAGATCACGGTCGTCAATTCGCGCGGCAGCGCGTCGTCGAGCAAGTTCGCATCGTCGGCCCGGAGGTCGATTCGGCGCGACACGGCGACGCCGTCTTGCAGTTTCACATCGGCCCGGCCGGTGGCCCCGGCGGGGAGCTTGGTCGCCCGCTCGAAGGCGGTCGCATCGGCGTGGATCACGAGTTCGCAAGCGGGGGTCCACGCCCCGCCCGGCGGGCCGGACCAGCGGGCGAAGATCTCGGCGCGCTTGGCTTCGGCCGTTTTCATCAACTTCTCGCCGAACGCCGCATCGGGCGTCCCCTTCACGATGAAACTCCCGCCGGTTTGCGTCGCATCGGTCTTCGGAATCGGCCGGGTACCGGCGCGCTTCTTGGCGAGCGCGAGCACTTCGCGCCCGGATTCTTGCAGGCCCGCGTGACTCGGCACTTGGGCCAAGGCCGCTTCGACTTCCCCCGCGACCTCCGCCGCCGTCGCGGCATCGGTCGACTTGTTCAGCTTGTCCGCGGCGACCTTCAGCCGGCAGTAGGCCCACGCCACCGTTTGATCCGGTGTCATCTCGATTTTGTTGCGGAAGGCGAGGTTGAACAAATCGCGCGCCGTCAGAAACTGGCCCGGCTCGCTGGACTTGGCGCGGTTGAAGGCGTTCGTCGCTTGCTTGATCCAGTCGGTCGTCGCGGGCTTATCGGGCGCCGTCGCGGGGCCGAAGACCGGCGGCGGCAGCGGTTCCGCCGGGGCTTCTCCCAGTAGGGCGAGCTTGGCCTTGACCCGATCTTGGGCCGCGGGCGTGAGGATTTCTTTCAGCTCGGCGGTGTACGCGGCGCGCAGGGCGGCGTTGAAGTCCTTGTCGCCATCGGCGAACGGCAGTTGCCGCTCCAAGGCGTCGACGGCGTTATGCGGATGGCCGTCGTTCAAGAAAGCCTTGGCTTCGGCGATGGCCTTGGCCACGGCGGGCGGAGTCTGGGCGGAGACGGGGACTGAAAACAAGACGAGGGCGCAGACCGCAGCGAAAGCGCGGGGCATGGGTGCATCCTTGCGGGGGAATTTGGATGCCGAACGGCGACGGAGCCATCATCCGTGATGGCCCATCGAGAAGGCACCTTGTAGACGAGCCCGCCGGAAAAGAAAAGCCGAAGTGGGAGAGCACGACTTCGCGCCAATCATCGAGTACGAGAACGCCCCGAGCAAATCGCCGCGCATGGAATGGCGCACAAGCCGTGGCACAACTCACCACCGAGGAGGAAGGAATGCGAAAAATCGGCACAAGTATCCCCGTGCCTCGGCGAGAGGGATTGGTTTGGGCGATTCCGTGGACTCATGCACCAAGCAATTTCGGTACTTGCGGACGGAATCCGCAAGTAACAATTCGGCTGAGGGAATACGACAGCGGGATGCCAAGCCTTTGAGCAGCGCGGCCGTATTCGGTTTCGTTGGCTTCTGCGAGGCCCAGAATTGCCTCGCGCCGGTTTCGAACTCGGCGAACAACCGAATCAAGTAGGTCGATTCGAGGTTGGCGCAAGCTGCGACGAGATGCCGATGCTCGGAGCCGACTTCGAGGATGCTCGGATCGTCGAGCGCCATCTTCCTGAAGCGCTCGGAGGCTTGGCGCATCGCCTTGTATTCGTTGTCGACCGATTTGATGCGGCTTTGCCAATCATCATTCCGCGGCATGCTGCCTCATCTCCTCCAAGACCTTGCCGAAAGACTTTTTATCGAGTGACACCGAGGGCGTGTCACCGGTTTTCGCTCCGTTGTGAAATTCGTGGAGGTAGTCGAGATTCCAGCGACCTCGCGTGAAGTAGAGGCTCGCGATGTCGTCGTATGCCGGCATAAGGTAGAGATCGACCACCCCTTGGGCTTTCGGCGCCGAGCGCCCGATCGGCTCCAAAATGATTCGGCACGTGTCTTGTTGCAGCAGCAGAGCGGGAACGCGGTGTTTTCCTATCCACGAGTCCTCGAGAGTCTTATCGATGCGACGAGTGGCCCAGCCCAGTTCCTTGGCCCAGCATTCGATTTGAGCTACCAAATCGCTCACGCGCATGATCCAGCGCGATCGTTCTTCGACACGCTCTGCGGCGTCGGCTTGCATCGCCTCCAGAATATCTGCCGGCGGAGTCGAGGGGCTCTGACCCCAGTCGAATGAATAAGTGCCTTGCTGCTTTTGGACGCCGAGGACGTATTGGGATTGCGAAGACCAGTTGCGATCCCGGCCTGCCCCAGGTTGAGTCGAAGGGCAAGACAGTGCAAACGATTCCTCATTGCCCGTCGATTCGAGTACACCGATTCGGGCTACATCGTCCTGCACGCGCAATTCGTTCACGGAAGTTCCTCCCTCAACATCCACCTGATCGATTGTATTCGGCCGATTCTAATAAAGGGAAGCAACAACGAACTCTTTCACACGATCGCCGCGAGCACCGCGGGTAGTGGCGACTCCATTTCGATCGGCTTCTTGGTCACCGGGTGCGGGAAGGC
>JBBRUN010000276.1:0-7679 GCA_038247765.1 Gemmatales bacterium
CGAAGCCGGGAATGTGCGGATCGAACGCGTCGAAGCCCGCCTGCCCAATCTGCCGCAGTCTTTCGATGGGTTGAAAGTCGCCTTCCTCACCGACATCCACCACGGGCCGTACGTCACGCTCGATCAAGTCGCGGCATTCGTGCGCACGGCACTCGCACTCCAACCCGATGTCATTCTGTTGGGCGGCGACTACTCGTTGAAGAGCGATTCGTACATCGCCCCTTGCTTGGAAGTGCTCGCTTCCTTGAAGGCCCCGCTCGGCGTCTTCGGTGTCCTCGGCAACCACGACTACTGGCACGGCGTGGACGCGACCAAAGCCGGCATGGCGAAAGCCGGGATCGAAGAATTGACGAATCGCGGCGTCTGGCTGAATCGCGGCTCCGAACGCATCCGCTTGGCCGGGATGGACGACCTCTGGTGCGGGCGCGCCGACGTGAACGAAGCGCTGGCCGATACCAAACCGACCGACGCCTGCGTCTTGCTGAGCCACAATCCGGACGTCGCCGAGACGATGGCCGACCGCCGCGTCGGCTTGATGCTCAGCGGCCACACGCACGGTGGCCAACTCAGCTTCCGCGGGCTGACGAACCCATTCGTGCCCTCGCGCTACGGCCAGAAGTACGCCCACGGCCTGGTCGAAGCCCCGGCGACCCAAGTGTACGTGTCCCGCGGCCTCGGTGTCACCGGCCTCCCGCTGCGCTACAATTGCCCGCCGGAAATCAGTTTGGTGACGCTCTGTCGGAAGTAATTGCGCAAGGCCTCGTCGCCGGATCAATTCGCGATCACCGGTGCTACCGATTCAGTGACCCGATCCGAAAGTTCGACCGATGCCCCCGTTTGCCGAGTTGGCCCGCGCAGCCGAACTCCACCTCGTAACCGTCGAGCCACGCTTCGGCCCGATCATCGAACTCCACGGACCGTGCGCGCTCGTCCCGGAACCCGATCTATTCCGGGGATTGGTACGAGCCGTCATCGCCCAACTGATTTCCACGGCGGCGGCGCGATCCGTCACGGCGAAGTTCGAGACGTCGTTGAAAGGTAAAATCACGCCCGCCCGCGTGCTGGCTCTGACCGACGAACAGATGCAGGCCTCGGGATTGTCCGGGGCGAAACGGGAGACGATCCGCGGCGTCGCGGAATTGTTCGCGTCGACGCGCGGGTTGAACGCCAAGCTCACCGATGCCGACGACGCCTTCGTCCGTTCGACGCTGCTACCGCTGTACGGCATCGGCCCGTGGACAGTGGACATTTTGATGATCTTCTGCCTCGGCCGGCCCGATGTCTGGCCTGTCGGCGATCTCGGCGTGCGGCTCGCGGTTCAAGACGTGTTCAAACTGAGGAAGCTGCCGGACGCCAAAAGGCTGCACAAGCTCGCCAAGCCGTGGGCGCCGTACCGCACCTTCGCGGCCTGGTATCTCTGGTGCAGTCGCAGCGCCCCGGTGAAGTAGCTCACGGCGGGCGCCGCGGATCGATCACTTGGCCTTGAAAACCAGTGTTGCGGTGAGGCCGACTTCATCGTACTTTTCGCCCTTCAGTTCCCCGGCCTTCGCTTCCGTCACGCGGACCGTGACGCCGAAGCGGCCCTTGGCGTCGAATGCCGGTGTCAGCCCCTTGTCATCCGTCGTTACGGTTTCGGTTTCATTCTTCTCGGGTACCATCACGCCCACTTCGGTTTTGGCGACCGGTTTCCCCTTCGCCAACACGAGGAAGCGGACTTTGCCCGCTTCGACTTCCGGGACGATCTCGAGTACGGCCGCGTTGCCGAGGGTCGCGGCTTTCCCAGTGCTGCCGTCGAGGACCGCCTTCGAATAGAAGGTCAGCAGCTTCGGTTTGTCGCCCCGCGTCGAAATGCCGTAGGGGACGGTGCCGTACACAATCGCGGTGCCGGCGGGCACGGTGGCCTTGAGGCTCGCTTCGGCACTTTCGGTTTTGACTTCGGTGACTTTCCCCTTGGTATCGCGGGCCGATAGCGTCGGTGTGCCGACGCGCTTCCAAGTCGCTTCTTTGACTTTCGTATCCGGCTCGAGCGAATCGCTGAAGACGACGACCACTTTCTCTCCGCTGGCGGTGATGAAGATCGCATGGGCTTGTGCAAAGGCAACGAGGGTCAAGCCAAAGGCGAGAGACAGCAACAAACGACGCATGGCGACACTCCGGTGATATAACGGATGCGAAAGCGGTGTTATCGTACGCCGAAGTAGCAGCATGGGAACAGAAAAACGCCACGGGGAAACCCATGGCGTTTGTCGATTCGTACTGCAGTCGATCAGCGCTTGGAGAACTGGGTTCCCCGGCGGGCGCCGCGGAGACCGTACTTCTTGCGTTCCTTCATCCGGCTGTCGCGGGTGAGGAAGCCGCTGTCGCGAAGTTTCTTGACCATGCCGAGGGCGGGATCGTCCGGGATCGACATCACGGGCGTGCCGAGAACCGCGGCGGCGGGCGCCGGCGCATTCGGATCGGCGACCGGCTTCGGGCCTTCCTTCACTTGGGCTTTGTAGCCTTTGATCATCGTCACGTGATTGCGCGTGATGATCTTCTGCTCGTTTTTCGGCGAGAACATCGTCTTCATGGCCCGGGCGAGGCCCTGCTTGACGGCGTCGGCTTGGCCGGTGATCCCGCCGCCGTTGACGCGGACGATCACATCGACGCGGGTCAGTTGATCGGTGATGATCAGCGGTGCGGCCACGGCCCCGCGATCCTTCTCTTCGGAGAAGTAGTCTTCGAGCGGGCGCTCGTTGATCGTGATCGTCCCTTTGCCTTCGGTCACGCGGACGCGGGCCACGGCGGTCTTGCGACGGCCGGTGCCCAAGTAGAACGTGACTTTCTTCTTCTCTGCCATGTCGGGAAAATCCTGGGCGAGCCGCTCGCATCAGCGGGCGGAGTCTGTTTGGGCGAGCCGACCTCTGTCAAGAGTCGGGTGTATTAGGCTTTGGAGGAATGATCGATTTTGAATTCGACGGGTTGCTGGGCTTGGTGCTCGTGGCTCGGCCCCGCGAAAATCTTGAGTTTGGTCATCTGCTTGTATCCGAGCGGACCACTGTTGATCATGCGTTTGACGGCCAGCCGGATGATCTCTTCCGGTTTGCGGTCGCGCATCTCGCTGGCGGCGATGATCTTCTGGCCCCCGGCGTAGTGCGAGTACGTCTGGTAGTTTTTCTTGTCCCACTTGGCGCCGGTGAACTTCACCTTTTCCGCGTTGACGATGACGACGAAATCGCCGGTGTCGCAATGCGGGGTGAACGTCGGCTTGTGCTTGCCGCGCAGCAGGTTGGAGATCGTGACGGCCAAGCGGCCGACGACGAGATCGGTGGCGTCGATGACGTACCACTGGGGGGTGACCGTTTCCCGGGTGGCCATGAATGTGGACATTGCGACTGAACCCTTGCAGACGGCGAAAAACGCGGCGATTCCGAAGACGGATATAGTAAAGCGCCACCGGGAGCCGTCAAGGGCGCATCGCTCGGGAATCCGACTACACCCAGCCGATTTCGACGCGCCGCGGAATTCAGACAGAACCTGCCGTTCGGCAGCGTGTTGAATAGCTAGGCGTGCCCGGACTAAAAAGCCGCTGGAATTAAGGAATTGTGAGCGGCGGCCTCATTCGGTTTTCATCCCGGACTCACCCTGTACTCATGGCGTGCGTGCTAAGAATGATGGCACGAGACCGACGGAATGACTCTTGGGGTTCGCGCCATGTTCGATCTCACACTCAACGACCGATTGTTTCTGAGCTTCTCGGTGGCGCTCGGGTTCATCGTGGCCGGCACCGGCAATGCCCTGTTCGGCCCGCGCACTTGGTGGACTCGCGCGGCGATCGCAGTTGTGGGGCTCTCGACGGCGATTCTGTCCGCATCGGTTTTCATCCCCGGCTACGCGGCACCGCTCGCGGGAGTCGGCGCCGGAATCTTGACTCTGTCGAGCCTGGCCCGCACGTCCGCCGTGCGGCGGATTGTGGCCCAGTTGCGCCAACCGAGATTGGCGTGGAGCGCGGTCGCGGTCGGCGGCGTCGCTTGGATGGCGGCGGAATTCCTCCGGTTCGACGCACTCGAAAATTCTCTCGCCGACGCCCAGATCGCGCAGCTCCATGCCATCGCCGAAGTGAATCCGTACGTCGCCGACGAATCGCGCTTGGCCAAGACCGACCGCGGCAGTTCGATCCACATGATGACCGTGGCCGAGGAAAAGAGCGTCGAGCAACTGGCGGCGATCGAATCGCAAACGATGCAATCGGCCCTGTACCAAGACTACATCATCCGCCGGGGTCCGCCGGACGACTCCAGCAACTGCCACGGCTGGGTGTTCACGGGCGGCAAATACGCCATCCTCGGCCACGAGGTCGATACCATTGTCGCCGAGAACGATTATTCTCCGATGACGGCGCCGCACCCCGGCGACTTGTGCCTCTACCGTTCCGATGCCGGCGCCGTCGCCCACTCGGCTATTGTGCGGAGCGTCCTCGACGACGGCACCGTCCTCGTCGAAGGGAAGTGGGGCCGCTTCGGCGTGTTCCTGCACCCGGTGGCGAAATCGTGCTACGGCGAGAACTTCAGCTACTACCACTCGCCCCGCAGCACGCACGTATTGAACAGCATCCCGTGATCACTCGGCCGCCGGTGGTCTCGGGAAGTAGTCTTTGAGCAGCTCACGGAAGACTTCGTATTGCGCATTGTTGTGCCGCCAGCGCAAATAGGACGCGGAATCGTATTTGTCGGTTTCGATCAAACCGTATTTCGCCGTGATCTCTTTTTCGCTCAGGAAGATTTCATCCACGGCGGCGTGGACATCGGCGATCTCGTGCTTCGAGAGCGTCCAATTCAACGAGCTTTCCAAATTGCCTTTGAAGCGGATCGAAGTGATGCCGAACGGCGACTCGAAGCCTTTTTGGCCCCCGCGCCAACCCCGTTCGATTTCCTCTTCGAGGCGAGATGGTACGTCGGATTCGTGCTGCAAGTCGGTGAACAAATCGCGGTTGAGGTTATTGCGGCCGACCATCCCGGCGCGGCGGGCCGTCTCTCCGCCTTCCAGCGGCGTCGTCCACTCTTTCAGTGGCCAACCGAACGTCGGCACCTTTCCGCCGCCATTGATTTCTTCTTTGGTCACGACCGACTTCGGATCGTACGTGCTCCCGTACGGTCGGATTTCCAAGACGATGACGCGATCCGTGGCCAAGTCGACCGGGTCGATGTAGTCCCGGAGCCAACCGAGCGCGACGGCCATGCCGAAGTTGTCGAGGTAGCCCGCGTCGACGATTCGCCGGGGCGGGTTCGTCGGCAGCGTGGTCGCCGGCGAAAGGTACGGGAACGACGCACTCAATCGGGCGGCGGTGCCGAGCCTCAATTTCCAGCCGGTTTCATCGGGGAAGAGCTTGAAGAACTCCACGGATACCGTCGGATCACGCAAGGTCTTGTCGTCTTCGTCACCGGGCTTGGCGTCCCGGTAGAGGTCGCGGCCTTTTGCATCTTGGTACGCCCGGCCGCGCGTCATGAGGGCGAGGTCGAGGGTGCTGATCAGCAGCGGTCGTCCATCTTCAACGAGCATGGGCGAGAAGATCAAAGACGGCAACAGCCCTTCGGCTTCTTCGTTTCGCATGGTCTGGAAATCGACCCGCCACGGCTCGGGTAAGGCGGTTTCCCAACTCCGCTCCAAGCGGCGGCCCCGGTCGTTCGAGTAACCGAAGGGCCACGTCAACCCCATGGGAATGTCTTTGAACGCCATGGATTGCACGGCCGGACTGAAGAAATCCTCGCGCAGGCCCGAAGCCCATTTCGGTTCGGTCGGCGCCGTGCCCGCCCGCAAGCTCGCGCGGTACGCGGAGGCCCCGAACATGCCGCCGGATGCGCCGGTGATAATGCGCACGTGGTTGTGAAATCCCGGCATCAACTCCGTCTCTTCCAGCTTGGCCAGGAAGCGCTGCGTGTAAATCGCGGAGACACTCGCGCCGCCGGCGGTGGTGACGATCACCAACGGTGGCCGGTGCGTTTCCGGATCGATCTTGAGCGTCGAGCGCCGCTCTTGCGGTTTCGTCACGTGGTGTTGAATCACCGCTTTGCGCCATTTGCTCAATACTGCGGCGTTGTCGAGTTGCTTTACTTTGGCGGCCGGGTCGTTTCGCAGCTTTTCGTAATTCGCGAGTTCGACCGGTTTCCCGCTCGCATAATACGGCTCGATTTCCTCGATCTCGTGAGAGTACGGGCGGACGGACGCGATGGTCAAGAAGATCGCCGCGGCGACGATCAGCACCGGATAGAACCAGCGGCCCGCGTAGAACCGCAGCAGCCCGTAGCCGACGGCGATGGCCCCGAGCACGAATGAGAAGCTCAGCGGCGCGGGGATCACCAAGCCGGACTCGTTGAAGATGAGTCCGATGGCCAGCGCGACCAACGTGCCGAGCGTGAGGCCGACCGATGCCCAATAGACGGCGCCCGCGCTATAGCTGGCCAGAACGAGCCAACGCTCTTCCCTCGGCTCGGGCGCTCCTTGCAGCAACAGTGCGATCGCCGGCAGATTGGGCTTGTAGCGGTCGCGGGCGCACCGGCGAATGCCGTACCAAGCCGTCGCGGCGAGGGCCGCGATCGCCGCCGTCGGCATCCACTTCCACAACGAATCGGTCCATTTGGCGTAGTCGCAGAAGGTGAATCCGATCATGCCGGCGTAGGCCGCCCAGACGAAGCCGAACAGCCCGTCGGCTTGACGCTCGATCACCGACTTCCCGCGCAACCGGAGATCCACGAGCCATTTGAACCGACGCTCCCAAAAGCTTGCGGGGGCCTTCGATAGTACGGTCGGTGCTGGCGCAGCGGGCGCGGGGGTCTTCAGCACTTCCGCGCGGTGCACGAGCTTGTTCCCGAGGTGCGTCAGCAGTCGGGCTAAGCCACCGAACGTGAGCGTGGCCAGAATTGAGCCGATGGAGAAATACCAGCGGCTGTTCGGATCCCACAGTACCGGCAGGTTGATGACGAGCAGCGAAGGCACCGCCAAGCACGCCACCGCCGACAGTCGCTCTTCGAGGTTTTTCTTCTCCGGATAAGTCTGGGCGTACAGCAGGTAGACCAAGTAGGCCAGCACTAGGAAGTAGAGGCTGAGCGCGAAGCCGTTCCAGAAGATGGCGTACTCCCACATCGCAAACGGGTTGGCGGTGTCGGCCGGGTCTTTCCAAACGACGGCGAAGGCGCCGATGCCGGAGCCGATCCAGCCTTGGACGATCAACAGCATCGCGAGGACGAAGACGGGGACGGGGATGGCCTGCGAAAATGAGAAGAAGTTGATGGTTCGAAACCGGGGCCAAGCGGACAGCAAGATCACGTATGCGACAATTTCCGCCGCGAATAGCCAATCTGGCATCGACATCGTTCGCCCCCGGATGAGATTGTGCAGCCGACGTTTGAACCGTGAGGGTATCCGGTGCCCCGGTGGGTTGCAAGCCTCCGCGCGCCGGTTCGGCGAAATGGCGGATTGAAAGCCCCGGTGCAGTTGCCGGTATCACTCTTGCCGGCGCTTGCTACAATACCGAACACCTCCACCTCGAAAGGACTGTGCATCATGGGAAGCCCGAACGTTCTCGAACTGACCACCGACAATTGGGCCGCGACCGTCGCCTCGGGCGAGCTCGTCGTCGCCGACTTCTGGGCGCCCTGGTGCGGGCCGTGCCGGATGCTCACGCCGACCATCGAAAAAGTCGC
>JBBRUN010000277.1:0-7674 GCA_038247765.1 Gemmatales bacterium
GGAGTTCTGCTGAGGCAAGAATCGAGAAGCCATTACAGCCTTCAAGTTGAAATTTTGCGCATCGTGATCCAACTTGAACGCTCGTAGGGCATCAGAACGTCGGCCGCTCCGAGTTTTTCAACACCCTGCTAGACGGGCGTTTCTGTCACTTGCGGTTCATCATCATCATCGTCTTCTTCATCGTCCGGCGGGGGCGCATCGGGGTACTCGGTTGAGTGTTGATCTTCGATTGCGTCCTCTTCAAAGTTGAGACTGAGCGCAATCTTCGATCCGAGCGTGTTGTTGTCATTCCAAGAATCTTGGATCCGTTTGAGGTTGGCCACGTCTCCTTTGATGCCGCGCCGCATTTGCTGCAACGCAAGTCGCATGTGGCCGTCCGAAGCGTGATGGAAGTCGCTCCAAAGAACTTGCTGCACCTTGCCCTTTCGGATCACGACAGCGAAATTCATTTTCACTGTCCGATCTTGGGCATCGACGAACGTCTCTTCCCTCTGGGCGTCTGCGAATTCTTCTTTGAACTGTGACCTCAAGCTGCGCGGCTCGGGTTCCCACTTTTTCTTCCTTGTTGCCCAGATGTATAGATCGTCTGGGTCAATCGGTATGTAGCCATGCTCGGCTGCGTACTCCTTTCCGATCATCCGCATGTAGTATTTGCGGGTCTTAGGCTTGATTCGAGCCATTAAAGAATCTCCGGTGATAGAGTTTGCCCCCATCCATCCGTGATGGCTGTGGACGTGACCGTTTGACGTATCTTGACCAGCGTATCTCGGGCAGCGTTGTACCCAATCTCCTTTCGCTTTTGAAGTTGCCCAACGATGATGCCGGGGTGAATTTTTATGCGGTTTGCAAACTGATTGATCTTCTCCTTTGTGTACACGGGCGAGGATCGCAGAATGAAGGATTTCATTAGGTCTGGCGGAATCAGCATCGCGGCCGCGTCGCTGTTTGCCCGTGACTCTGTTTCGTTGCTGTCCTGCGGGTCGGTGTCTACATGGAAGGTGTCGCGGTGTGTTACATGAGAGATTTCGTGATTGAGCGTGAACCAAAAGTTGTCGATTCGGTCGAATCGAATCGTCATGCCGATGACGGGAGATTGCTCATCGAGCCAGAGCGCTACGCCGTCCACTCCGCCTCCAGACAGCGGTTCAACGATCACGAACCGGATGCCGTAGGACGCCAGTAGAAGAGGCACTTTCCGAACTTCTTGTGGGAAGGCCGCTAGCTTCCGCAGTTTGGCCATCAGTGTCGGGAGACGCGATTCGTCATACCGGGGAACCACCAACGCCTTTGCCAAACAGCGAACTTGGAAGCACCAAGCCTTTTGCGCAGCCGTGAGTTTCCGATCGGGGGCACTCTTCCGCATCGAGATGGACAGCGTCGGCTCGGTGCTGAGATCGGGGACGCCGTAGAACTTCGCCAACTCTTGCTCTAAGCCATCAACGGTTTTACATGACGCGATCCATCCGCGCTTTTGCATTTCTTTGATCGGAGCGAGATCGTACAGCCGTGCTCTACGGCCCACATCGCGCGTGTCTGCCGTAGCCAGAGTGAGCCTGTACGTGGCCTCACGCTCAAGCCAGACCTGCGCCGACACTCCGAAGACCGATTCCAGTGCCAGAGCAATCTCGGGAGAAAGCTCTTGCTTCCCTTTCACGAGTTCGCTGACACGCGATGTAGTACGGCCCAGAATCTGTGCCAAGTCGTCTTGTGACCATGATCGCTTTCTTAGTTCCTCTCGGATGAAGTCACCCGGAGAGGTCGCAGATTCTTGCATCGGGTTCGCCTCTAGCTTTTGGTCTTCCATGACACTGAAAGGACTATAATCTATCGCCGCGTGGACTGCAATCCCGGAATTCCGGAATTCCGGGATTTGCTCTCGCATGTTCCTGACCGCTAACGCATTTCGACCGACGGGTTCAAGCCGTACGCTCACGCGATTCCCGCCGCGATGCCTAACGCCGACTTCGCTCAACTCATCAAACAGTACGCGACGAAAGCGAACGGGGCGGAATCGAAGTACAGCCCCGGCGAAGTGACGGGGACGGTGAATGTTCCCCGCAACGGCAACCCGGACAAGGACAGGGTTTTCACGTCGCACGTCGAACGGGCGAACCTCACGATCCGAATGCAGAACCGTCGGATGACTCGCTTGACGAACGCCTTTAGCAAGAAGTGGGAAAACCATCAGGCGTCGTTGGCGATGCAGTTCGCGTTCTACAACTTCTGTCGGGTTCACCAAACGCTTAAGATGACTCCGGCGATGAAGGCGGGTTTGGCGGATCACCCGAGGACGCTGGAAGAGTTGGTTCGAGAGTCATCAACATTGGGATAGGCCACTATCCAATATCGATAGTCCCTCGCTTGCACAGCGGGCAAACAAAGTCCACCGCTTCACGCCGCTTTCGCGTACAGATCCAGCCGGTGCTGATTCAGGATCTCCGCGAACACGCGGCGGATCTGATCGTGCCCCTGCTTCAACAGGAACTCAGAACTGCGGCCGTGACTCTTGGCGCCGAGAATGTAGTACCCCGGTTCGTCGGTGCGGAAGTCGCCGTGCGGTTCGTTCACCCGCAATTCCGCGGTCAGGTTCGCATCGGCCCGGTAGCCGACGTTGGCGATGACCTTCTCCACTTCCCAGTTCATCGGTTTGCCGGCGATGCGGCCCGCGACGCGGAAGCCTTTGTCCGGCCCGTGGCAGACGAGTTCGTCGATCTGCGTTTGCGGGTGGTACTCGAGATTGCCGTCGCAGCGGGTCGCCAGTTGGTTCGCCCGCGCGGCCAGACGGTCGCGCTCTTTGAAGGGGTCGTTCGTCTGCCGGGTCAGCGGTTGCGTGCGGACGCCGTGCGTCAGCCAGATGACCCACGTCGATTGGTTCTCCTCGGCCAATTCCGCGAGGCCGCACATTGTCGTGGCCGCGCTATAACCGCTGCCGATGAGGATGGTGCTCTTGCCGGAGTAGTTCGCCTTCTTCGCCGCGCGGACATCTTCGAGCCAGTACGGAACTTGCGGGCGGGCGGCAATTTCCCCGGCGGCGGGGATGCCGCCATCGCCGACCCAGTTGGGCCGGGTGTAGGTGCCGGAGCAATCGAGGATGACATCGGCGGCTTCGAAGCGGTCGACGTTATTCGCTTCGCGGACGAGCAGGCGGAACGGCGGCAAAGGCTTGCGCGGATCGGGGCGGTCGGTCTTGCGCCAGCCGGCCCGGCCGATGCTGAGGATCGCGGCGGGCGAACGGATCGCGTCTTTCAAGATGCCATTCGCCAAGGGAATCAAGTACGCGTCGCGGAACTCGCGGCCGGTGAGGTACTCGGTATCGGCGGGGAGCTTGGCGACGCTGCGGTCGTCGCGGAGGATTTGCTTGCCGAGGGTCGAGACGTTCAACCCGAACGGGGTGAACATTTTCGCGAAGCCCCAGCGATTCACCGACTCCGCGACTTGACCCTGCTCGAAGACGGTGACGGGGCAACCGGATTCTTTCGCGTAGAGCGCCGCTTCGAGGCCGGTCGGCCCACCGCCGAGGATGGCAATTCGCGGTGGGCCGGGTTTGCTCATGTCAGTCGCTGGCCCGCGTCAGGGTGGTGTCATCCGGTTGCATCGGCACTTCCCCTTTGGCAGGTTCAGTCGAAATCGTCGGAAGTTGCAACCAGAGTTTGGCGCCGATCTCCTTCAACCACGCCGGGGACGGTTGCCCGTACGGCCGGAACTTTTCGGGGCGCTCGGTGCCCTCTTCGATGAAGAGCGCCCGCGTCCGGCCCAACCGGCTCGCGGCGGGCGTGTCGATGAGTTGGGCCGAGTCGTTCGCGCTCATCTGGAAGAGCACCCGCAGCGTGAACTCGCGCATCCCCTGCCGATCCACGGCCCGCGTGAGGTTCATGACGCTGTCGCACCACGCGATGACGTGGACGCCGACGGCCGGACCTTCGCGCAAGATCGTCGTGAATTGATCCCCCGGCGATACGGTCTTCTCGCCGCGCCGTCCGTAGCCGAAGTCTTCCTCCACTTTCCGCAATTCGCGCAGGCGGTGCAGCCCGTGGACAAACAGGAACCTTGGTGTGCGCTCGGTGATCGTCCCCTTCAACCGGCCCTCGACTTCTTCGCCGAGTTTGTTGATGGTACTCGCTAAATCGGCCCGTTCGACGAGCGGCGCCAAGCGGAGCGACATGCAAACGCTCCGCAGGGTATCGGCGAATTCGGAATCGTCCGGCGTGCCGTCGAACACGGCGGCGATGGCCGGATCGCGGAACTTGGCCGCCAGTGACACGAGGCTGGCACTGATGATGGCGAGGGCCGCTTCTTCGGACTGACCGATCAGCAGCAGGTTCGCCCCCGACTGCGGGCGGAACACCGCGGCCGTGGGATCTTTGATGGCGATGGCGTCACCGAGCCAGAGGGTCGCGGGGCCGGTCTCGCTCGGCGAAGCGAGCAGATGCTGGAGTTTCGCGTTGTCCGGCAATTCCGCGGCGGCGCTCCCTTCGAAGACCAGGCACTTGCTCGGTGCTGTGGATCGTGCGTGGAGTTTTTCCAGAATCGCTTCGCGGCGATCTTCGGAAAGCCAGACGACTTGGAACGGGTTGTTCCCTTCTTGCAGGCCGTTGGCGTCGTTGTAGATCGCTTCGCCGGGTCGGGTGAGCAGCCGCGCGGCGGAGTTGTCTTTGCTGAGGATCAACTGCGCATCCGCCTCGCTGCACTGCAACGCGATCCGCACCGCCATCTGGTCGATGGTGCTGCGCGGCAAGGAGTATCCGCCGCCGAGGGTTTGCGAACCGAGGATGACGTGGACGCCGAAGGCCCGGCCTTGGCGGACGAGGCGGTCGATGAGCAGCCCCGCTTCCTGCGAGAGCTTGTCGTCCTCGACGAAGAACTCTTGGAATTCATCGACGACCAGCAAGATGCGCGGCAGCATTTCGCCGGGGTGCGACTCGCGGAAGCTCGGAAAATCGTTGACGCCGAGGGCGCGGAAGCGGTCGCCGCGCTCGCGGAGGATGCCGTCGAGACGCTGGAGCACACTGAGGCCGAATTCGCGTTCGCTCTCGATGGCGATGACCCGCGCGTGCGGCAGGTGCATCTCCGCGTACATCTTGAATTCGACACCCTTCTTGAAGTCGATGAGGTACAGCTCCGCTTCGGTCGGGCTGTAGGTCATCGCGAGGTTCGTGATGAGCGCGTGCATCAACGTCGATTTGCCGGAGCCGGTTTTCCCGGCGATGAGCGCGTGCTGGGCCGTGCCGCGACCGAGCGAAAGAATCTGCCTCTTCGTCGCACCCGACCGGCCGATGGGGATGTTGAAGCCCGTTTGCGTGCTCGCCGTCCACACCTGATCCGGCGCCGGGGCGATAAACTCGAACGGCACTTCGACGCGGGCCGCGTTCCGGCTGGCTTCGCCGATCTTGCGGACGATGCTCACGATGTCGCCGCTGGATGGCGGTCGATCCAGAGTCAGCGGAAACGGCGCGAGCGCCGCATCGGTGGCGTGGAATGCGCCGTCTTTCCAAGCCAAATTCAGCGACACTTGCTCGAGGTCGGCGAGCCGGAAATCGCGCGGCAGCGCCACGGCCGTATCGACGCCGAGGATCGTGCAGACGCCGCAGGCCGGGCCGCTGCTCATGATGCTGACGAGCCGGCGGGCCGCGTCCGGTGTGAAATTCGTGGGGAAATTGGCGATCACGAGCACGCGGTACGGCTCGGCCACTTCCCCGGCGGCGCGGTTGTATTCTTCGATGCTCTTGTACTGGTTGCGGAGGTATTTCTGAATCACGTTTTCCATGTGCTCGGTCAGGTCGGTCAGCTTCGCGTCGATCTGGCTCGGCTCGGTCCAGATGCGGTTGGTCACGAGTAACTCGTCGAAATCGGCGAGGTGCATGAACGCGGCGAAGTTCTCGCCGAGGCCGACGGGGTCGAAAATCGTGAAGCGCACTTTGCCCGGCGGCAGTCCGGTGAGGAAGCGCAGCATCATCGCTTGGAGCGCGTTCACCGTTGCACCGCGGCCTTCGTCGCGGGCTTTCAACACGACCGAGCAACCGTCGGGGAAGGGCAGTAACGCCGGGACGACGGCATCGACCGGTTCGTCCGGTGTCAACCGGTTGTCAGTGGGGACGCCACCGGGGAGCGCCGCGGCATCGACCTTGTATTCGCCGAAGCGGATGCCGGAGGGAACTTCGGTGGCGAGTGCTGCTTCTCCCGAGAGGATCGAATTCCAACTCGAAAAATGCGATTCGGATAATCGCAAGGCATCGCGGGCATCGGTGTTGACGCTTTTCAAGCCGGATTGCCAACGCTCCGAGACGCGCTGCCAAGTGTCCGCCCGCGATGATTCCGACGCTTGCAACACGGTCGAGTATTTGTCCTCGGCTTGCTGCAATTGCCGGTCGAAGTTGTCGGCCAACTCGGCGGCTCTCGCGTCGTGGCTACCGGTGGCCTCGGCTTGTTCCCACCGGATCTTCCGCTTCAATTCGGCGTAGTTGGATTCGTACTTTTCTTGGAGTTGGCCGAGGAACTTCGCGGCAGTTTTCACCGATCGTGCCAAACTGGCGTGGTGCTGCTCTTCGATGCTGGCGCGATCGCGGGCGTGCGCTTTCTTGAGCGCGATGCGGCTCGCCTTGTACGTCTCGTCGGCTTGCGCTTCGAGGTTCTTACGGGCGCGGTCGGCTTCCGAGAGGAACACGCCGAGGGCGGCCCCGCGATCGCGGACTTGCCGGCGGGCCAGAAAAACCAGCAGTTGCCGGAGTGCCAAGCCGAGGGCGATGGCACCGATGAAGCCGGCGCCGATGGCGTAGGGAACCGACAACCCGGACGCGAAGGCGATGCCGACGGACACGGCTCCGGAGACGAAAACGCAAAGCATGGTGCCGAGCAGACCGGCGAATTTCGTGAGCGGGGACTTCTGCAATTTGGCGAGCGCGGCGGTGGAATCTTCGAGGCATTTTTCCAGCTTGCCTTCGGCGTCGGTTGTGATCGGCGACGGCAAGCGGCTGGCGCGAAACTCCACATCCCCGCGCGAAATTTGCACCCGGTCGAGGATCACCTCGGCCGCGATCCACTGTTCGTCGATCCGCTCGTCGGCGAGCCGCGCGGTCCGCAGTTGCGATTCTTTCAATTCCGTCGCTTGTTTCTCCCCCGCTTCGTGCAGCGAATCGACGGTCCAATTGCGTTCCTTGGTCTCGTTCTTGATCTGCGCTTCGGCCGCGCGTTGCGTCTGTTGCGTTTTCGTTTTCGTCACTTGGTATTCGGTGGTCAGCGCTGATTCCGAATCGCGGTGGACCGACTCCATTTGCGCCTCGGCCGCGGCGCGCTCGGCCTCTTGCTCGCCGAGCGCCCGTGCTTTCGCCGCGCCGAGAACGCGCCGCGATTTGGCGACATCTCGCTCGGCGGTGTCCACGGCCGACGCGTAGTCTTCGGTGATTTCTTTTTCACCCGCCGCCCGTTCGCGCACGAGCGTCTGCAGGAGTTGCAAACTCGCCCGCTGACGGTCGAACCAATTTTCCGTGGCCATCGTTCGACCCCTTGGGGGAGATAGAACGAAGATATTCACCGCATAGAAAGAATTGAACGCGGAGTAGAGACAAGAATTCGATTGGGCAGAATGCCTATTCTTCGTTCCTAGTTTTCGCTTCTCCGCGTTATCTTCTTTCTCAGCGGTGAATATCTTCGTTCTTCATGGATTCATTCATCATTGAA
>JBBRUN010000278.1:0-7625 GCA_038247765.1 Gemmatales bacterium
AGGTCGGAGGTGAATCACTTTTCGGCGGTGGCCGGGGTGGCCAACTACCAACTTTCGCCCCTCGGCGATGGCGGCGTGGGGGTGAGGCGCACGGGCGTGCTGTTGGTGCCGGAATCGGAAGCGCTCCGCGCGGCGATCGCGGCCTACCTCGCCTCCGGCGGCAAATGCTGCGAGGAACCGTTGCCGCCCACCAAGAGGTCGCTCTTCGACGCGTTTTGCCGCGGCATGCGGTTCAACAGCTCGGCTCTGTATTCGCCCCCGGAAGCGGCGGCCACCCTGCTCAACGCGACCCGCGGTTTCCGCTACCGCACGATCTACGGCGGAATGCGGGCGTCCAAAACTCAATAAACGTTTATTGGAGTATGCGACATGGTACCGAAAGAAGCGGCGCTGTCCCTGTTTTCAGATGATCCTGTCGCCCGCCTCCGCTACACTCGGCCGTATGTCGGACGTGACCCGCCTCCTCGATGCTGCCGCGGCCGGCGACCGCCAGGCCGCTTCTGACCTGTTGCCGCTCGTGTATGACGAGTTGCGGACGCTCGCCGCCGTGCGGATGGCCGCCGAAGCGCCCGGCCACACCCTCGATGCCACGGCACTCGTTCACGAAGCCTATTTGAAGTTGGTCGGCGACCAGCAGTTCGACGGACGCGGGCACTTCTTCGCCGCTGCGGCGGAAGCGATGCGGCGCATTTTGGTCGATCACGCCCGCAGCCGCCTGGCGGTCAAGCGCGGCGGCGGAAACCGGGTCTCTGTCGAACTCGACCATCTTTCTCAACGCGAACCCGATTCGGAAATCCTGACGGTGCACGAAGCGCTCGACCGACTGGCCGAGGTCGAACCCAACGTGGCGCAACTCGTCGTTCTCCGCTATTTCGGCGGGCTGACCATCCCCGAAGCGGCCCAATCCCTGAGCATTTCGCCCCGCACCGCCGATGCGTGGTGGGCCTACGCCCGAGCTTGGCTGGCTGCCGATCTCGACCGCGATTGAAAAATTCCGACAATTCGACTGCGCGATTCGTCGCTCGATTCCGCATTGGGTTCGGAAACACCCCGTCGGAGACTCCCCGTGAACGAACTCGACATCTTTACCGAAGCGATCGGGCGAACCGACCCGGCCGAACGGGCCGCGTACCTCGAACACGTCTGCGCCGGGAAACCGGAACTCCGCCAACGGCTTGAGGTGTTGCTGAAAAACCAAGGAACGGGAAGAAGCCCCCTCGACCATCCCGCCCCGGCGGGTTACGCTCCGACTCTCGATGCACCCTTGCACGGGAACACGGCGACATTCTCTCCCGATGCCGCTACAGCCAATTACCCCGGCAAGGACGAGTACGCCGGAGCAATCATTGCCGGGAAGTACACACTGGTCGAAGTCGTCGGCGAAGGCGGCATGGGGTCGGTGTGGCGAGCGAAGCAAACCGAACCGGTCAAGCGCTTCGTGGCGGTCAAGCTCATCAAAGCGGGGATGGACTCGAAGACCGTCCTGGCCCGGTTCGAGGCCGAACGGCAGGCGCTGGCGCTGATGGACCACCCGAACATCGCCAAGGTTCTCGACGGCGGGCTGCACGAGCACCGGCCGTTCTTCGTCATGGAGTTGGTGAAGGGCACGCCGATCACCGAGTATTGCGACCGACTCAAGCTGACGCCGAAGGCGCGGCTGGAACTGTTCGTGCAGGTCTGTCAGGCGATTCAGCACGCCCACCAGAAGGGGATTATCCACCGCGACATCAAGCCAAGCAACGTACTGATCGCCCTGTACGACGACAAGCCGGTCGTGAAGGTGATCGACTTCGGCGTTGCCAAAGCGACCGGTGGAGCGCTGACCGAACACACCATTGACACCGGCTTCGGCGGGGTGGTCGGCACGCCGCAGTACATGTCCCCCGAACAGGCGACGTTCAACAACCTCGACATCGACACCCGTAGCGACGTGTACGCCCTCGGCGTGCTGCTGTACGAACTGCTCGCCGGGTCCACTCCCTTCTCCGGTGCGGAATTGAAGAAGAAAGGGCTACTCGAAATCCTGCGGGTCGTGCGTGAAGAGGAACCGCCGCGGCCGAGCACCAAGTTGAGCACCGCCGATGCCCTGCCGTCACTTTCCGCGAACCGAGGCACCGAGCCGAAGAAGCTGACCGGCCTGCTCCGCAACGAACTCGACTGGATCGTGATGAAGGCGTTGGAGAAGGACCGCACCCGGCGGTACGAGACCGCCAACGGCTTCGCCGCGGATGTGCTGCGCTACCTGGGGGGCGAGGCGGTTCAGGCCCACCCGCCGAGTACCGGCTACCGGCTGAAGAAATTCGTCCGCCGGAACAAGGGGCAGGTGCTCGCGGCGAGCTTGGTGTTGTTCGCCCTGCTCGCCGGCGTGATCGGCACCACCCTAGGGCTACTGGAAGCGCGCCGGCAGGCCGAGATCGCGCGGGAGGAAACGGCGGCGAAAGACAAAGCCCTGACAGCCGAGACGGAGCAACGGAACCTCGCCCAAGCCGCCCGCGACCGCGCCGCCGATTCCGATGCCTACGCGCGAAAAACTATCGATAGGAACGTCGATACCACTGCCTATGCCAGTGGTGGATTATCGTATAAGACGATGACGGAGGAAGACCGCCGCAAGAGTCACATGCAGGCTTGGAACATATACCGCGAGTTCTACGAGCGAGAGTTGACCGAACACCCTTCCGGAGTGCGACACGAAGAGGCACTCATCCGCCTCGCCCTCACGTTCGCCATGCTGAGTCGGAAGCCGGAGGCAATTCGCACCCTCGACGGGCTCATCGACACCCTCGCCGCGCGAGTGGAAGCCGACCCAGTTCGTGAAGCCGGCCGCGACGCTCTGGTCGAGGCGCTCAATCTACGAGTGCGATTTCCGGTGATCATGTTCTCACAGGACAGCAAACTATCGCCAGACTACCGCGCCGCGCGAGCAGAGGGATACGAGTATCAACTACGGGCCAAAGAGCTGCTGGTCAAAATCGCCCCGAAGCAGCCGTGGTCGTTCGCGTATCGGAAACTGCGAATCGCACAGCAGCACGAGTTGCTCCAACCCCTTTACGCACAGGCACGCGAGACGCGAGTAACTGGGGAGGCGGGGCGATTGCAGATGGGGAAACTCCCGGCCGGACTCGCGCAACAGATTCGCACGCAACGGGAGGAGTACTACAGCTTGCTCCGGGAAGCGATGGCACACTTCCCGGACGCGCCCGAGGACGCCACTTGGCTCGTAAAACACGTCAACGCAGCGGCAATGGAATATGTCTTCGACACGGATTCTGCGCCGGCATCCGTGGGGGAAGAATTCCTCGTCACCCTCTTCAACATTCAGATGAAGCAAGAGATGGCCTCGCCGTCACCGAATAAGCCTGCCGGTGCGGGCGTCGGTGTCATACAGATGGGGATACCGGATCAGATGCGGATGCCGGATCTTAATCGCGCGCGGTTACGCGCGTGGGAGGCCGCCTGCAAGGAGGTGCCCGGCTACCCGAAGGCCGAAACGGTTGCTGCGAACATGAAGACGGCCCTGTTCCTGGCCGAGATGTCTGAACGCCAAAGTGTGCCCGCATATAACCAAACACCGGATCACGTTCAGCGGAAGATGGAGTTGATCGCCGTCCAGCGGAAGCTCTTGGCCGATGTCCGCTCCCGCCCGGCTGCGTTCCCGACGGACGACGGCATCCCCCTGCACAGCACAATCCGCGAATCGATGTTCCGAGTCCTGATCAGCAGCGAGCATTTGCGGCACGCTATCGAGTTGCTTGCCGAGTGGAAGCGAGAACAGGCCGAAGCGGGCAAGCCAGCCGCTACCGCCGAGACGCTGAAGAGACTCAAATTTCAAGCCAACTTATTTAGGTTTATTGTTCCGACCGCCGTCGACGTGTCGAAGGAACAGGCCACAGCGGTCGCAGAAGAAATGCTCCGAGAATACGAAGAGTTGTTCCGCGACCGTGCAGTGAGCGAAGACCAGGCCGTCGTGTTCGATTACGTCGCGGTGGCCAAGTCGGTATCGCGGACCTATTTCGAGGCGAAGCGCCACGAGGACACCATCCGAGTCGTCCGCGCTGCGTTCCAGCGGTTGAAGGAACTCCCGCCGCAGTCGAAGGACGCGAAGCCCATCGACCCTCTCCATTCCCCGCCTGGCGGAATCCGTCAGTACCTCGGCCTGTCGTTGCACAACTTGAAGCGATACGGGGAGGCCGTGGCCGAGTACGAGGCGTGCATCGCCGTACTCGCGAAAGAGCCTGAACTGTCACATCTGGCGGGCGGGTATACGGGAGATAGCGTCGCGGCGGAGTTGATGCGACTGCGTCTCCTCCGGGCCAGAGCCATTCTGCACAACGGGCAACCCGACGAAGCAGCCGCGGCCGGCCTTGACGCAATCCGCACCTACTGGGAGGTATGCGGGAGGCTCCAGAACAGCCGGGGGAACTTCAATGACACCATCAAATACAATGCGTCAGGAGCGATCCTGCGGGAAGCCCCGGTGATCATCGGCGAGTTGCGGAACTCCAAGGCGACCGCGCAACTCGACAGCTGGGCCGCAGGTGTACAACCGACCCTGGAGCAAGCGGCGGCGGAGATTTTCAAACGGCTAAGCCCGAAAGCCGCAGCCGACCAGACGGCCGCGATATGCGAGCAGTACCGCCAGCGTATTTGGGAGTGTCAGGATCGGGGCGACACCAAACAAGCCATCGCCTATGCCGATAACATTCTCGCCCTGAAACAAGATGTGTGGTATGCCGGACGCATCCAAATGAGTCGGGCGCGGCTGGTCGCCCTGAGTGGCGATCACGTAGTCGCCAGCAAGGCGGCCAAGGCCCTGTTGGACGCTCCGAACTCGCAGATGCACATCATGTGGTTCGTGGCCGACGCGGCGCTCTGCTACGCGGCTTGCGCGACCGCCTGCAAAGAGGACGCCCCGCTCCGCGAACGGTACGCGGTGGAGGCCGTGCGGCTGCTCCGCATGTGCTGGACGGTAGCCCCGAACGAAGTGCCGAAGTTGTCCCGGTTCCCCGAGTTCCGCCCGCACGCGCAGCGCGACGACTTTTGCAAGTTGAAGCAGGAGATCGACGCCAAGTTCCCGCCGCCGAGGGAGATCGCCCCTCCGCCGCGGGAAAGGAAGTGACCGGCGCCGTCACGCTGCCCGGTGTCGCGTCCGAGCGTGCGTCTTCGCCCACACGTCCGGCAGCAGGCCGGCGAGATCGGCCCCGGCCGAGCGGGTGGGCGACCCTGACAGGACGTTCGTCAGAAACGCCCACGGGTCGAGGCGATGGCGGGTCGCGCTGGCGCAGACGCTCAGCAGCACCGACGCGGTCTTCAACCCGCGATCGCCGCCGACGTGTAACCAGTTGGCGCGGCCGACGGCGATGGGGCGGATGGCGCGTTCGGCCGCCCCGTTGTCGATCGCGAACCTGGCGTCGTTCAAGTATCGAATCAACGACGGCCACTGATTCCGGACGTACCCGACGGCCTGCCCGAACAAACTCTTCGGCGTCGCCGATCGATGCTGCACTTCGAGCCAGTCGGCGAACGCGGCCAGGATCGGCCCGGCCCGCGTCGTCGCCAATTTCACCGCGTCGTCATTCGTGAACCGTTCGCCGAGTCGCGCCCGTTCGTCCTTGAGTTCCTTCTCGACGGCGTAGAGGGTGCGGAGGAAGGCGAGCGCCTCGACCGCCCGTGGTCGCTCGGCTCGGCCTCCACGAAATATCGACGGGCGTGCATCCAGCACCCGAGATGTCGAACGTTGTGGTGCACGGCGTTGTAGCCGTCGTAGGCATCGGCGTGGATGAAACCCTTGTAGCCGGCGAGGAACGTCTGCGGGAAGTTCTGACTCCGGCCGGCGGTGAAGTCGAAGAGGGGTGTACGGGTTGGCGGCGTCGCCGAGGTAGACCGTACCCGTCCGGTGAAGTGACGCCATCCCGGCCAGTTGTAATCCGCGGCGGGGTGATAGACCTGGAGCGGGAGTGCTGAATCGCCCCCGTTTTCAGATGATCCTGTCGCCCGCCTCCGCTACACTCGGCCGTATGTCGGACGTGACCCGCCTCCTCGATGCTGCCGCGGCCGGCGACCGCCGTGCTGCCGCCGCACGCAGCGGAAGTTCGTGGAGTTCATGAAATCGCTGGAAAAACCGAAGTAGTAGCTTGCCGCCGAATATCGACTACAACGCTATGTGCGCGTTTATTGAACCGGCTTAAACCTACCGACAGAGCCTTCACCATGAACGAACTTTCCATCGATCCCCAACGCACAATCGATCCTGTCGAAGCCCACCCCAAGTCCGAAACCATCGACTTGACCGGTGCGTACCAGCCTACACCGTCAACCGAACCGAATCACCCCGCACCACCAGCGGACGCTCCATCGATTCCTGGGTACATCATTACCGGTGAAATTGCGAAAGGTGGCATGGGTCGCGTCTATGCGGGGCGTGAGCTTTCCCTCGACCGTGAAGTCGCCATCAAGACGTTGTTGCCCGAGGCCAACGCCGAGCGGTTCGTGACCGAGTCGAAGATCACGGCGAAACTGCCGCACCCGAATATCCCGCCGGTTCACGCCCTGGGAACCTTGGGTGACGGCACGCCCTATCTCGCGATGAAGTTGATCCGCGGCAGTACACTCGCCGACGAGTTGAAGGCGCGGCCGGGCTTGGAGGCCGAGTTGCCCCGATTCATCGGCATCTTCGAGCAGATCGCCCAGGCCGTCGGCTTCGCCCACGCCCAGGGGATCATCCACCGCGATCTGAAACCGGCCAACGTGATGGTCGGCGCCTTCGGCGAAGTGCAGGTGATGGACTGGGGACTCGCTCGGGAAGTGCGGAGTGCGGAATTCGGAGTGCGGGACGAAGAATCGACAACGGTGAGCCCCGAACACACCCGTGCCGGCACGATCATGGGGACCCCCGCGTACATGCCCCCCGAACAAGCCCGAGGCGAAGCGGTGGATCACCGGGCCGACGTGTTCGCGTTAGGCGGGATTCTGACAGCGATCCTGACCGGCCAGCCCGTCTTTTCAGGGAAGACGAGCATCGAAACGATTCAGAACGCCGCGGCGGGTGATACGGCGAAGGCACTGGAACGGTTGAATTCCAGCGCGGCCGATGCGGAACTGATCGACTTGGCGAAACGCTGCTTATCGGTGAAGGCGGATGAGCGACCGCAGAACGGCCAGGCCGTGGCATCACTGGTGGCCAAATACCGCATCGGCGTCGAATCCCGCTTGCGGCAAGCCGAGGCCGACCGCGCCGCGACCGTCGTCCGCGCTGGGGAACAGCGCAAACGCCGGCGTGTACTGGCTTGGAGTGCGGTGGCGGTCTTGGTCGTGTCGGTGATCGGCACGGCGGTGAGCGTCTGGAAGGCGGACGAAGCGAACACGGCGGCGAAGAGCGAGGCCGCGCAGAAGGTCATCGCGGATGAGAAGGCCGACGCGGCCACGAAAGCCGAAGCCGCGACCGCGGTGCAATTGGCCATCGCCAATGACCGGACGAAATCGCTCGGCGATGCCTACAGCGATTTCGTCTTCGGCATCCAGAACAAGTTGGAGAATCGCCCCGGCACGCAGGACCTTCGCCGGGAACTGCTCGAAACTGCCCGCAAGGGGTTGGCCAAAATTCTCGACGACGCCCGCAAGCAAGG
>JBBRUN010000279.1:0-7486 GCA_038247765.1 Gemmatales bacterium
AACGAGCAAATTCTGCCCGACGCAGACCTCGCCCGGATCATGGCATACTACGCCACCGTTCCAGCCCGGCTGCGGTTGAGCGAAGAACTCGAACGATTGGAACCGAACTTCGTGAAGAACCTTCAAGTGGAACTGTCGAAGAGGCACTCCGACCGCAGCCTGTACAACCGCCGCTTCACCCAAGATATTGTCGACAGCCTCCGACACCTGAATCGCTCGGTCTTGGCCGACGATCCGCGGTTGCTCCGCCGCCGCTGGATCGATCACCTTTTGGAGGTGACCGCCGCGACCAACACAGATCCCGCCGTCGTCCGCGATGCGTACGTCGCACTCCGCGATCTGCTCGAACGCCAGTTGCCCCGGTCCGCCTGGGACGTTCTCGAACCCGCTTATACCGATTTGCTCGACGCGTTGACCCGCGGTTCCTCCCCCACCCTTTGACCGGAGATTCGCCGTGCTTTCGCGAACGCTTTTGCGGTCTAAGACCGCGTACTTGACCGCCGCCGAGCGGACCGAAATCGAAAACTACCTCGCCACGGCCAAGGCGCGCCGCGCCGCGCTGGACGATATCCGCAAAGTGACACTCCCGGCCATCGACAAAGTCATCGCCCGGATGCGCTCCGGCTACCCGCACTTCGCCAAGTACCACGCCCAAGGCTTCGAGAAAGGCCACCGCGATTTGGTGCTGTTGACGAATATGGCCGCCAATGCGATGTTCTTGGGAGAGCACGAAACACTCGACGAAATGTTCACCGAGTGGTACCGGACGGTTTTGAAAGCCGTCCACGTGTCGCCCCAGTTCATGCAAGACACCTTCACCTGCTGGCTCGAAGAACTCAAGAACCACCTGCCCGATGAATCGTTCGGCTTGCTGAAGCCACACGCCGAGCACTTGAGCGAATATCTGTCGCAAATCCCCGTCCCCGCCAAAGACGAAACCGGCGAACGCCGGCCGATTCCCGCCACTACCCCCGGAGCTGGTCCATGGAAATTTTGAACGAACTCCGCAAAGCGACCGGCCCGATCCACACCCGAATTGAAGAACTGCCGATTTGCAAAGGCCTGCTCGCGGGCACCGTCGACCGACTGGCCTACGCCCGACTTCTGTCCCTGCTGCAACCACTACACGAAAGTTTCGAATCGGCTCTCAACGAAGTATCAGCGCTCACCGGAATTTGGCCCAGTACGCCGAGCCGAGCCGCGGCGCTCGGTCGTGATCTCGCCGTGTTCGGAACAGAACTCGAACCGGCGATCGAAGCAGTGCGCGATTGGTTCGACGGATTGCAATCCCTCGGTCATCCCGCGGCGTGGGCCGGGGCCGGCTACGTGTTTGAAGGATCCCGCATGGGTTCCCGCGTGCTCGTTAAGTGCGTCGCCCAAGCGTTCCACATCCCTCTGCAAATGGGCGCCGGCCTCGACTACCATCTCGATTCCGGCGAAGACCCGACGGGAAACTGGAAGCGTGTGATGGGCGCACTCGCGGCGGCCGACCACGGCTCCGAAGCGCGGGCGGCGATGATCGATGCGGCCGTCCGGACTTTCGAAGTGATCTATGCGTTGCACGAGTTGGCCGGAGAACCGGTGGAATCTTTAGAAATGGTGGGGTAATCGACCGCAAGGCTTCGAGAAAGCACCCGCTGCCATGAAAAAGATCTCGATCGAACCCTTGGGCGAATCAGCGCTCGTGACGACGGGGACCCCGTTGCTCGCAGCGCTACTCGCCAAGGAATTGAACGTCAAAATGTCGTGCGGGGGCAAAGGGATTTGCTCAACGTGCCACGTCCGCGTTTCGGAAGGGATGGATCAACTCTCGCCGATAGGCACCAATGAACGGCGGACGCTTTCGCTCGTCGCCGATTCCACGCCCGAGAGCCGGCTTGCCTGCCAAACCAGTGTCTATGGCGATGGCGTCACCGTCCGCGTCCCCGAAGGGATGTACATCGAAAAAGCTGACGACCTCCTTTCGCTGCTTGGCACGCTCGCCCTGGAAAACATCCTGCACCCGATCACCGGCGCGGTCCTGATTCCGAAATCAAAATTCATCACGCGCACGCTTCTCGAGCAATCGCGCAGTCTCGAACAAGAAGTGAAACGCCTCCGTGAAGAAGGCTCCGGTTCGAGCGTAGCCGATTCCACAAGCCAGGTTTCCTTCACCGCCAGTAGCATCGCGGCGCGGCCGATTCTGACCGGCACGACGCAATTTTTGGTACGAGCCACGGCCGAAACAAAAACTGCTTCCTCCACCCCGAGTTCGACGATCTATAATTCGGCCACCGTGGTCACGCCGCCGCCTAGTGCGCAGCCGCGGAGCGGGATGCCCCCCACGGATTTGATCTCCACTTCCCTGACGCGGATCGAGCCACCGAAATGGATTCCTTCGGTTGCCCACACGCAGCTGGTGCACACCCGGCCAATTCGCAATCTCCCGAGCCCTTCTCAAGAAGTCACCGCGGTCCACGCCGGAGCCCAGGTTGACAAGTACCTGTTGCTCGAATGTGTTGGCAAAGGGGGCACCGGCGTCGTCTACCGGGCGTTGCACACCAAACTGAAAACGCTTGTAGCGGTGAAATTCCTGCGGGCCGACCTCGGTGCGACAGATAACGCAGCTCTGGAGCGACTGGCGCTGGAAGCCCAGTTACTCGCGCAATTGAACCATCAAAATGTTGTCCGCGTGCTCGATTTCGAGGACCACCCGACCCGGCCGTACGTCGTCATGGAATTCGTCGACGGACTTTCGGCGTCCGACCTCATTAAACAAAGCGGCCGCGTCGCGGCGGGTCGGGCCGTCGAGATCGCGCTCCAAACCGCTTGTGGCTTGGAGGCCGCCCGCCAACTCGGCATCGTCCATCGCGACGTAAAACCGGGCAACATCCTCGTCCCACGCACCGGGGGATGTAAACTCGTCGATCTGGGTTTGGCAACAATGTCCCGACCGGATTTGTCGGCCCGATCCGGTGAACGACCCCTCGCGCAACTCGAAGGGACCGTCGGCTACATGTCACCCGAATCTCTGACCGGGGAACTCGGCGATCACCGTTCAGACATCTATTCCCTTGGCGCAACACTGTTCCACTTGATCACCGGGCGATTGCCGTTCGTCGGCCGCTCCGCTGCGGAAGTGATTCTCCAGCACTTGAAAAAGCCGCCGCCTGATTTGCACGACTTCGCCCCCGAGATCGCGCCGGCGTTGTCGACCGTCATTCGCACAATGATGGCGAAGTCCCCCCGCGATCGATATCAGGAGTACTCCGAACTCCGACAGGACTTGCTGGAATATCAGCAGAACTGACTTGTTCCTACTTGATCCAAACACGATTCGAGTCGGAACAATCCTACTGGGCACCCCGACATAAGCAGCAGCGGAGCTAATCCTGCGGGAATCGGACGAAGAGTGCGTAGGCCGCGCTCGCGGCGACGGCGACATGCGATACCGCCAAGAACCAGAAGAGGATCAGAAACGGAGACTTGAGCGTCTTATGGCGGAGCCGGCGCTGCGCGACGAGTGCCCCCGGCCAGCCGCCGCAGAAGGCCACGATGTGCAGCGTCCGCTCTCGCACGCGCCGACCGCCGCCGGTCGCCCGGCGTTTATCGTGGGCATAAAGCGCGAAGGAAATGAGGCTCAGCAGCGAGACGGCGACGAAGTAGAACCCGATGATCCGCATCTCACCCTTTCGGCAAGCCGCGGTTCTGCCACGGTTTCAGCCAGTCTTCGCGGAACTTCGCCCGCGGGTCGTTCTTCGGGTCATACCTCGGCAACGGCCCCAAGGGCGGTCGCGGGCCGTCGATCACGAGGTGCTTGGCCGCCGCGTACGTGAGGTACTCGTATTTCTTTTCGTCGAGCGCCGCCGTTTCGATCAAGGTGAACTCAATCGAGCCGATGGTGTCGCCATTCATCGCACGCGTGAGCACGGCCTTCTGCACGGTCTTCGTTTTCGGGTCGAGCTCGATCGACACTTTCGAAATGCGAGCCAGAGGGTTGTTCGGGTTGCCGCGCAGGTTGGCCTCGATGTGGATCGGTTCGTCCGGCCCCGCAGTTTCCCGCTTGAGGTCGTATTTGTCGAGCAGGTCGGCCAGGGTGCTGACCAAGCGCAAGCTCATCATTTCGCAGAAGCGGGCCAGCGGCTCCGCGAGGTCGTCCGGTTCGTAGACCAGCACGCGGTTGGGCTGCGGCAAGATCCAAACGCGGCCCGATTTCTCTTGGCCCCATTTCACGGGGAAGCCATCGGCGAAATTCGATTCGACGAGAAATCGATCGCCGCGCGTCCAGAGCTTGGCCTTCTTCGCGATGGGCCGGAATGGGAACCGCTTCTGGAACGGTGTGACTTCCCAATTGGCGTTGACCTCGTACAGTCGGTCGGTCTTTTCGGTCTCGTGGGCGGCCTTGGCTTCGCGGATCAATTCCGTGGCGCTCAGCATCTTCGGTTCGACCGGCCCTTCGCCACCGAGGACGAAGTAGAGCGCCGTGCCCGCCGCGATGGCCCCGCCGGTACCGATGGCCGCGCCGCGCAGCCATGCCCGCCGCGTGAGGCTGCGGACGTTGATGGGCGCCGGGCGAGTGGCGCGCAGGCGCCGTAAAAGGGCGGGGGCGTTCACCTTCGCGGCTTCGCGCTCGAGGTGTTCGCGGACGGCGCGGTCGACCGGGTGTTCGTCGTGTGGTCGCATCATCCTTCCGCCAAGTAAGGGGCCAAATACTGGGCCAACATCTGCCTAGCTCGGTGGATCAAAACCCCGGCGTTGCTCGCCGTGATGCCGAGCATCTCGGCGATCTCGGCTTGCGAATAGCCGAGGGCTTTCAATTCCACTGCGGCCCGTTGTTGCGTCGGCAATAACTTCAAACTTTCGGCGATGGCCAGTTCCAACTCGCGGCCGACGGCGATTTCGGAGGGTGAGACGGCCCGGGCGTCAGTGGGGTCTTCGGTTCGGTCATCCCCAGCGTCGTCGGGGCGCGTGAGGCTGAAGGTCGGTTTGCGGCGAGTTTTCAGGTTGATGCAGGCATTGCTGACGGCCGTGAACAACAACTTCAAACCGTCGCGCTTCAAATCGTAGGTGCCGGCCTTGGCGAACAACCGGCAATAGCAATCCTGCACGATGTCCTCGGCTTCGTGGGCGTTCCCCAGCAGCGACCTCGCGTAGGCGGTCACCCGAGGGGCCGTCGCCAGCACCCATTCGTCGAGTTCATGGGCGCTCGGCCCCGCAGCCACGGCTCACCTCGTGGAAGGACAACACAGGATGTGGGGGAAAGTTACAACTTTGCTGGCATAAGCCAATGCGTGTCGCGAATACCGCAGATTTGGAAAGATTGGGACAAATGGCCGAATTGTCCAATGCCAGCTTGACAGCATTGATCATGGGAGTAAACTATATTCACACCTCATGGAGAACAGCCATGCGTTCTGCGTTCTGACGCTTAGTTTTGCAGCACTCGCAATAACTGCAACCCCTGCTTCTGCACAAGCCAACGCCGATCTTTAATGGAAGTGGGATGCAAACAACCCGAGCGCGACAGTCGTGGACGCCTCCGCTGCCGTCAAGACCTACAAGATCATGCCGGTCGAGATTTCAGGACGGCCGTATCCGGCCCAATCAAAAAGGACGGTAACAACCTACTTGTTTCCGGTGATCGGAAGCTAAAAATCGTCGCCCGTGTGAAGTACAAGTTCGGTGCGAATGATCCGGCAATCACAAGTCTGTTGGAATTGCCTGGGTTCGTCATGACCCCTGCTGATGCAAACGATGATCCGCTGCCAGACGGTGGAAACTAGCGATCGGCAACCATTCGCAGACCGGC
The DNA here is from genome assembly GCA_038247765.1 of Gemmatales bacterium. Classification (GTDB taxonomy): domain Bacteria; phylum Planctomycetota; class Planctomycetia; order Gemmatales; family Gemmataceae; genus JALHQU01. The sequence goes on from JBBRUN010000279.1 coordinate 5,789, forward strand.
TCACTCATTTGAGCCGGTCAATCACTTTCTCATCCACTCGATTGCTTATTACAAATCAGCCGCATCCGCTGAATCATCTTCCGGAGACCGCGCTATGCGCAAAGGATTGTCGCTCGTCGAAGTGCTCGTTGTCATCGCGATCATGGCGATTCTGATCGGTCTGTTATTACCAGCATTGCAGAAGGTGCGGGAATCGGCATCGCGTCTAAAGAGCGCGAACAACCTCAAACAGATCGGTATCGGGTTGCAAATGTTCACAGACGCCCACGATGGGCGTCTGCCCACTGCCGATGGGCTTCCCATCGTACACCGGGGGTATTTTCTGGGCCACGTGTACGGCACCCAGTACTGGTTCGACGTCTTCACCTGCCTATTTCCCTACATCGAACAAGGGCAATTCGCCGCCTCATCATTCTTCAGAGTGCCTCTCTTTTTGAGCCCGAGCGACCCGTCCATTTCGCAGACTTCGGAACGCGACAATCCCCAATGGCGCGGGACGAGTTACGCTTCCAATTCGTACGTCTTTTCCGACAAGAAATCGTATCCGCACGGGATCAGCGACGGCACTACTAACACGATTTTCTTCGCGGAGGGTTATGCGCTTTGCGGGGAGTATGTGGGTGCGGATCTTCCCGATCGACATCCTCTCAAACGCTATCCACGGCTCTTCGACTACGCGTCGATAGACTCTTCGGTCAATACCCGTCCCACGTTTGCGGAGGGCGGTGGGATTTTCGGAGGCAAGAATCGCGGGGATGTCTACCCGATCACCGAGGGAACCATCACGCGACCGAGTCGGGCGGGTACGACTTTCCAAGTGCGACCGACGGTGAATAGTTGCGACAAGAGTACTCCCCAAACGCCCTATTCGAGCGGATTGCTCGCCGCGATGGGCGACGGTAGTGTCCGGATGTTCGGTAGCGGCGTGAGCCCGACAACCTTTTGGGGGTTCGTTACCCCCGCCAGCGGCGAAATCGCGGGCGACTGAGAATTCCAAGAACGGCCCCCGGAGTCTCGTAGCGTCGCCGCCCCGCCCCCGAACTCGATCAACTAGGTTTGGGATGAGAAAAGCCCCTCCGCGTCGGTTCTCGCCACCGAAGGCCCGACCTACAAGATCACCGCGAAAGGGCGGGTGCAGTTCAAGAAAGGCATTGTCATCGAGAGCGTGCGAATCCTCGTGGACTACGGCGGACAGGTCGAGAACACATGGAATGTGAATCCCGAGGATTCGCCGCCAACGTGGGAGTTTCGATGGACGTCGCCGGTGACAAAGAACGCTCCTTTCAAACGGTCGTCGGCGATCCGCTCATGCTCGACAAGGCCATTCTTTCGGTGCCCGGCAAGGTCCCGCCTCAAAGTCGTCGCGCAGATAAAATTCAAATCGAAAGCGACCGATGAATCGAGTGTGGTCGGCGATTTTGAACTGCCTGGGTACGTGACCACACCCGGCAAGTGACGTCGAAATGCAAAGTCGCCGCGAAGGGACTTCCCCGCGCGGCGACAGAAAACATCCCGGATTCGGTTGGTCGGCCGGCGTGTAAGCCGGGTTTTGTGCCGGGGAACCTCGCGGCGCTCCCGGCGACGATCATTTCTCTAGCCCGACCATTGCTGGCCGGATCGAGCAGCCTACCCGAGAGTCGTAGCGGACCGGGCCGATCCTGCTCTCTGCTTGGCCTTGCTTCCGGTGGGGTTTGCCGA
>JBBRUN010000280.1:0-7475 GCA_038247765.1 Gemmatales bacterium
CTCGGCCCAGTAGTACGAGGTGAGTTCCACGGCCTCGATGGGGAATTCCGCTGCGAGGTCGATGAACTCGAACAGCGTCATCGTCGGCTTGGCGAGGTCCAGTTGCTTGTGGTAGCTGATCGCCGCGAGGCCGAGCTTGAGCTCGGCTTTCGCGCGGTCGAAGGGTTCGATGGCAATTGCGGCGCCACCGAGGAGTGCGGCCGTCGATTGAAAAAAACGTCGGCGGTGGAGCATCTGGCACCCTCGGTGATTCGGCAGTACACGGATGTGCTTTCGAGTTACTGATGTCAGGATCTCAAAGACAGAACGAGGCACCGGGCTTGTCCCGGTGGGCCTTTGATAGCGGAATCCCACCGGGACAAGCCCGGTGGCTCGTCAGCTCGTTTCTTTCGCAACCTCAGGCGGTCATTTTCCGCACAGCAACTGCCGGAGTACGTACGGCAGAATGCCGCCGTGCTGGTAGTAGAGCACTTCCTGCGGCGTGTCGATCCGGCAGATCGCTTGAAATTTGCAAGTGGTGCCGTCGGACTTCGTAGCTGTCACCGTGAGTTCTTTGCTGACGGTGAAGTTGGTGGCCAGGCCTTGCAGCAGCCCGTCGATGGCGAAGACTTCCTCGCCGGTGAGGCCGAGTGTCACGGCGGTGTCACCGGCTTTGAACTGCAACGGCACGACGCCCATGCCGACGAGGTTGCTGCGGTGGATCCGCTCGTAGCTTTCGACGATCACGGCCTTCACTCCGAGCAGGGCCGTCCCTTTGGCCGCCCAGTCGCGGCTCGATCCGCTGCCGTATTCCTTGCCGCCGATGACGACGAGTGCCGTGCCGTCGGCTTTGTATTTCATCGCCGCGTCGAAGATGCTCATCTGCTCGTTCGTCGGCAGATACCGCGTGAAGCCCCCTTCGACGCCGGGGACGAGTTGGTTCTTCAACCGGACGTTGGCGAAGGTGCCGCGCATCATCACGTCGTGGTGGCCGCGGCGAGCCCCATAGGAATTGAAGTCGGCCGGCTGCACGCCGCGCTCCATGAGGTAAGCCCCGGCCGGGGAATCTTTTTTGAAGTTCCCGGCCGGGCTGATGTGGTCGGTGGTGATGCTGTCGCCGAGCAGGGCCAAGACGCGGGCACCGTGGATTTCCGAAATCGGCGGCGGTGCGATCCCCATCCCCTCGAAGTAAGGGGGATTGGCGATGTAGGTCGACTTGTCCTCCCACGAGAAAAGCTTCCCCGTCGGCACGGGGAGCGATTTCCAGTTGGCATCGCCGTCGAAGACGCCGGCGTAAATCCGCTCGTAGCTCTCCTTCTTGATCGCCTTCTCAAGCACGTCGTGGACTTCGCCCTGCGTCGGCCAGATGTCTTTGAGAAAAACATCGTGGCCCCCGCCGTCCTGCCCGAGGGGATCCATGTCCCAATCGATATCGATTTTGCCGGCGAGGGCATACGCCACCACCAAGGGCGGGGAACCCAGATAATTCGCCCGCACATCGCCGTGGACGCGCCCCTCGAAGTTGCGGTTGCCGCTGAGGACCGCCGAGACGACGAGCCCGCCCGCCGCGATTTCCTTCGCGATCGACTCCGGCAACGGGCCGCTGTTGCCGATGCAGGTCGTGCATCCATAGCCGACGACGTGGAAGCGGAGGGTTTCCAGTTCCGGCAGAAGTCCGGAATCGGTGAGGTAATCGGTGACGACTTTGGAGCCGGGCGCGAGGCTGGTTTTCACCCACGATTTGGTGTGCAGGCCTTTCGCCACCGCCTTCTTCGCCAAGAGGCCCGCGGCGATCATGACGGACGGGTTGCTGGTGTTGGTGCAACTCGTGATGGCGGCGATGACCACGGAGCCGTCTTGCAATGCCGCCTTCTCTTCGAGGTCGACGGGCAAACCTTCGACCCGCTCCCAGTACCCCCACAGACCGGGGCTCTCGACGCTGGCCACGACCATCCCCGTAGCTTGGTATTTTTGGATGATTTGGTGGATGCGTTCTTGGGGGAGTACCGTTTCCTCGATGAGTTGTCCGACCGTGGCCCAGACCCGATCTTGCCGCTGCGCCAACGCTTGGAAGAAGGCGGCCTCCTCGTCGCCCGCTCGGGTGCCGTTCGGATAGACCTGCCACCACTTCGCCGGGCGCGGACCGGTTTCGGGCGCTCCGGCAGTCGCCATCGGCAGGGTGGGCTTGGGTTTGGAAGCGGCCGCCTTGAGTTGCGGCAGCGCTTCGTAGAAGGATTTCTTCACGTCGGTCAGCGCCACGCGATCCTGCGGACGGGTCGGTCCGGCGAGGCAGGGCACCACCGTGGCCATGTCGAGTTCGAGCGTCTCGGTGTAGTCGGCGGGCAGAGTCGTGCCGTCGTGGAACATCCCTTGCTCTTTGCAGTAGGCTTCGACGATGGCGATTTGCTCTTCCTTGCGACCGGTCTGGCGGAGGTACTTCAGCGTCTCCGCATCGACTGGGAAGATCCCGCAAGTCGCCCCGTATTCCGGGGCCATGTTGGCGATCGTGGCGCGGTCGGCGAGCGGCAGTTCCGCGAGACCCGGCCCGAAGAATTCCACGAACTTTCCGACGACACCCTTCTTGCGGAGCATCTGGGTGACGGTCAGCACCAAGTCGGTCGCGGTCGCCCCTTCCTTCAATTTACCGATGAGTTTGAACCCGACGACTTGGGGAATCAACATGCTGACGGGTTGGCCGAGCATCGCCGCCTCGGCTTCGATGCCGCCCACGCCCCATCCGAGCACGCCCAAGCCGTTGACCATCGTTGTGTGGCTGTCGGTGCCGACGAGCGTATCCGGGTACGCCCGCCCCCGCTCGTCTACGAAAACGACGCGGGCGAGATATTCCAAGTTCACCTGGTGGACAATGCCCGTCTCCGGTGGCACCACTTGGAAGTTTTCAAACGCGCTCTGGCCCCAACGCAGGAAGGTATAGCGCTCTTGGTTCCGCTCGTATTCCAGCTTCGTATTCTGGCCGAAGGCGTCCGGCGTGCCCGCGTAATCGACTTGGACGGAGTGGTCGATCACGAGTTCGCAGGGCACGAGCGGATTGATCTTCCCGGGATCGCCGCCCAGGGCCTTCATGGCGTCCCGCATGGCCGCCAAGTCGACGACGCACGGGACACCGGTGAAGTCCTGCAACAGCACGCGGGCCGGGGTGAACCCGATCTCGGTGTCCGGTTCCGCTTTCGGGCTCCATTGGGCGAGCGCGATAATGTCGGCTTTGCGAACCGCGATGCCGTTCTCGCAGCGCAGCAGATTCTCCAGCAGGATCTTCAAGCAGAACGGCAAATTCTTGGCCTTCGGATAGAGGCTTTCCACCACCGACAGCTTGTAGATCGTGTGGCCCTTGCCGCCGACGGAGAGGGTCGCTTCCGCCCCGAAACTATTGGTCATGTCGATGATCCTGAAAACGGGAACGGCCGGTCGAAAAGGCTATTGTGGCCCCGCGGACGCCGGCGTCAACCGAAGGGCTTAGGAACCACGAGAATCCGCTCGAGTCGTGAGATTGAAGAAACGCCGGCGAACGGGTACTCTGTGTCCATTCTTCCGCGCTCGTCCTCATCGGCCCCGAGGCTGTTATGCCCTTCACGATTCCCTGCCCCGCTTGCGCCGAATCGGTCGCCGTCACCGATGCCGACCGCGGCAAGACGGTGAAGTGCGGCAGTTGCTGGGCCACCGTGACCGTGCCGCTCGCAGCGGTTAGCGCCGTGTTGGCCAAGCCGGTCGTGCGTGCGACCGTGCCAGCCGCAAAGCCGGCAGTGGCCGTCGCGACGCCCGTTTCGGCCCGAGTGGTGACAGCGACTCCGGTGCTGGCGACCGTCGTCGCCGGGCCGAAGGTGGCGAAACCGATCGCGAGCGCGAAGAAGTCCAAAGCGAGATCGCGGGACGACTACGACCGCGATGACGACGAGGACGGGGACGACGCACCGAAGAAAAAAGGCGGCCTGGGCGTGATGATCGGGCTCGGCGTCGTCGCGGTGCTCTTGATAGCCGGTTGCGGCGGCATCGGCTGGGTGATCTACGACCAAACCAAAACCGAGACGGCCAGCACGACGCCGAACGGCGGTGGCAACGACCCGGCCAAACCGAAGAACTGGAAGCCGATCACCATCGGCGACGGCTTCGCCATGGATACACCCGACGGGGGGATCAGCAAGAGCGATGCGAAGATTTCCTTCGGCACCGAATCGCTCGACGCCAAGAAATACGTCAAGCGGGATAACGATTCGTCGATCCAAATTACGGCGCTGCACTGCGACTTGAAAGGCAAAGCGATCGGCCAGTACAACGCGAAAGCGATGATGCTGGAGATGTTCGCGCTGCCGAACATCGCCGGCTCGGATCGGGGAGCGCGCTACATCGGCGATTTGAAAGCCGACGAATTCGTCATCAATATCGGTTCGAACCGCAATCACATGTGGATCGCCAAACTCGGCGACCGCGTTTACGGGTTCCAATTCCACTGGGAGAACCCGGAGCCGGCGAACGTCAACGATGTCAAGGACGCCTTCTTCCGCAGTTTGGTGGTCACCCACGTCGGCGTGGAAACGGTCGCGCCCAATCCGTTCGAACCGGGCACGACCCCGAAGCCGCTCGAAACGCCTTGGGTCGCCCTCGAGAACAAATCCGGCTTCGCGGCCCAAGCGCCGCCGGCGACTAGCCCGAGCGAGAAGATCTATTACGACTTGAAGCAGAAGAATTTCCACGGTCGCAGGTTCACCGCGGAAGATCCGAGCTGCTATTACTACGCGATGTTCCATGATCTGCCGGAGTCCGAGGGGATCGACCTACTGGAGGTCCTCAAGTCGCAATACCAGTTTTTGTTCGCGGTCCAAGCCGCCGACGATGCCAAACTCGACGGCAAAACCGCGACGCGTTGGAACCTCACGCAGGGCGTCCCCGGCTTTGGATACAGCGTCCGCGTCGGCTTCCGCGTCTTTACATTCTTGGTCACCAGTAAAATCGGCACGCAGTTCCGGGCCGATGCGACGTTCGCCGAACGAGCCGAACTGTTCATGAAGTCGATCAAGATTAACTTCGACCCGAAGAAGGTCGATTTGCTCGCCGACGATCCGGCGTGGAGTGCCATGGCCAAAACCACCGGCTTCACGGCGCTCGCCCCGAAAGGCACGGCCGTGACCGATGCCCGCATCGGATTCGGCAAGGATGAAATCAAAGGCACGGAATACAAGTCCCAAGACGATAACGTCAACTACCAGATTTTCGCCTACGACCTGCCGCCGGGCAAAACCATTGACAAAATCGTGACCGAGCAGTTGAATCGCCAGCCGATCACGGACGGGCCGACGGCGATGACCATCGACGGCTACGGGGCCGAGGAACTGACCTACCGCGATTACTCGAAGAACCCCACTGTGATGCGCTCGGTGAAAGTCGGCAACCGGGCGATCATTGCCAAAGTGTCCAAACAGGGCTTCGGGAAAATGTCCGACATGGAGTTCGAAGCGCGCCGGGCCAAATTCTTCGCGAACTTCCGCATCGGCAACTCCGGCGGCACCGTCGTCGATCCCATCCCCGGCGGCCCGACCCCGAAGCCGGGCGTCACGGGCGAGTTCGTCAAAGCCGGGAAAGTGCTGCCGTTCTGGGCCGCGGCGGTTCTGCCCGAGACCAAAGAATTGATCACCGTCTCGGTGCGGGACGCCAAGGGCACGAAGCCGAGCGGCGTCCTGCGGCGCTACGGTTACCCGGACTTCAAACTGAAGGCGACGTACCAATTGCCGCTGCCGGTGAACCGCATCGCCGTCGACGAGAAAGCCGGACGGCTCTATTGCGCCTCGGTCAACGCCTTCGATAAATCGTTCCTCGAGCGCGAACTCGCCTTCGCCGCGGGCGATGTTCAGATCTTCCAATTGAACAAGATCACCGAGGGGAAACTCGCGGAACTCGAAGACCTCAAACCGCTGAGCACCGTGAACATCGGCACGCGGATTTCGGGTCTGGAGCTTTCGCCGAAGGATTCCAACTTGTACGTCTCGGCGATCTCGCAGGGGCGCGACAGCAAAGGCAAGCCGATTTGGAAGGGCAAGCTCTACAAGATCGAGACCGACAAGCAGAAACTAATGGAACCGATGGATCTCCCCGATCCGGTCTGGTCGATCCGCCTCAGCGCGGACGGCGGCAAGTTGTACGCCGGGGAGATGCCGCTGACGCCGGGCGGGTCGCCGCTGCTGGGAGTTCCCCGGCCGACCAATATCGAAGTCGTCGATACGGCGACTTGGAAGCGTATCATGTCCCTCGTGGTACCGGGAGCCCCGCTCGAAATCGCGATCGCCGGCCCGCAGACGCTCGCGCTCGTGTCGAGCAAGGCCGAGTTGAGCCTGCTGGCCGTGGACGATGTCGGCGCCGTGGCCGACGTGACGCCGCGCGGCGAAGCATTGGCGGGTGCGCGCTACATCCGCACATCGCCCGATGGCAAGCGGATCCTCGTCTCGGGCGGGTTCGACAACTCCGAATCGAGCTACCACGATTTTTTTGGTGACGCGTCGCCCCGGCTCGCGAAGATCGCGGGCGGGAATGTCGTCGAGACGCTGCCGCTCGGCGGGCACTTCATCTTCAGCCCGGACGGCAAATTCGCGATCTTCAACACCGGCGTCATCGTCGATCTGGACAAGACATCGGGGAAGTGACGTCACGGTATCGCGAGCAGCGCCGGTTCGGGCAACCAGCCGATGGCCCCGCCGGCGACCCGGACTTGGATCCAACCGCCGCGCCGGCCGATTTCGCGCACTTCGGTGCCGCGCGGGAGGGGAACTTCGATTCGCGCGGCGTGGCTTTCGCCATTGCCTTTCCGCAGCGTTTCGTCTTCGCTCAGTATCGCGATTGGCTCGGCGAGGTCGTTCTGTTCTTCAAGTGCCCGCTTACCCGCCAGCCCTCCGCAGAGTAGCATTCCCAAGGTTCCGAGCAGTGCCAACGGCAATGTCCAAGTGCCGCCGCGCGAGAATCGCCGGATGGCGGCGAGGCCGAGGATGATCGTCGCGACAGTCGCGATTGCGAAAAGATCCCACGGACCGACGCGGGTCCGTACACCGTCCAATCGCGGCTGGCGGAGCGACTCATCCGCTTGGACAGCGGTGCCGGGTACGACGGCATCGCGATAGGTTTCGAGGTCGCGCTGTAACCCGGCGTGGTGCGCGGCCATGCGCAGTCCGGCGTGCGCAGCCGCGATGGCACCCGGCAGATTTCCGGCGAGGAACTCGGCCCGCGCCCGAGCTAGCGCGAGGTCGGGACTGCGATTGCCCCGTTCCCACAACTCCCGATATTCGGCCGCGGACTCGGCGAAATGCGGGCGGGCGGCTTTGGAATCGTCGCGCTCATCAATGCCTTGGCGGTACGAGGCCCGGGCCGAATCCTCGGATTGGCCCGCCGCGAGTGACAGCGTGAGCAGGAGGGCGTTCATCCGTTCGCCCCTTCCCAACCTCGGATCAAATCGACTGCGGCACCGGCGATTGACACGCCGTTGTCAGCGATATTCC
>JBBRUN010000281.1:0-7463 GCA_038247765.1 Gemmatales bacterium
CGCTCCACCTGTTGACTCGTGCGCCCCGGTACAGTGTAGCAGACGGGGAAAGAGCGGAGCGAGACGGAATTCTGCCCCGGGCGTTGGACGCCGGGCGGTTCCCGCGTAAAATGCAGAGACTGATTGGGGCGAATCCGACCGTGCGTCGCGATTTCGCCCGGCCTATTTTTGGTGACTCTATGGCGCGAACCGGCGCCGACTTGATTGCGACACTGCCCTCGACTCCGGGAAAAACCCGCAAGTCGGACCGATTTTTAGCGGAGCTAAAAACCTGCGACCGGGTCGTATTCCTTTCCCACGTCCAACCCGACCCGGACAGCCTCGGCAGTATGCTGGGCTTGGCCCACCTCGTCCGCTTGCGGCTCGGCAAGCCCTGCCTGCTGACCCAAGACGGCTTGGTGAGCCGCTGCGAAAACCGCGCCCTCGTCGATTTGATCCCCATCGATTTGGAACCCCTCGCGGCACTCGATAAACTGCCGGGCGACGCCTTCGTGATGGTCGATAGCCAGCCCGGCACCGGCCGGCACACCACCGACCACGGTCGCCCGATGGCTGCGGTCATCGACCACCACGTGACGCCGGGGAATTTGCAAGGCGTCCGCTACGCCGACATCCGCCCCGATTTCGGCGCCACCTGCACCATCGTGACGCGTTACCTCACCGAGCAAGCGGCGTCGATTCCCGCGTCCCTCGCGACCGCCCTCTATTACGGAATCGAGACGGAACTCTCCGGCTATCCGCGCGAGGCGACCCCGGCCGACGACGAAGCGCTGAACCTGCTCTTCCCACTGGCGAATAAGGATCTCCTCGCGCAAATCCGCAACGCCCAACTGCCGCAGAGCCATTTCGAGTGCATGGCCCTCGCCCTGCAAAACGCCGTCGTCTGCGATCGGTTCTTGTTCACGTGGATCGACCCGCTCCGTCAGCCGGAGCAGGCCGCGGAGATCGTCGATACCCTCGTGCGATTCGACGGGGCCGACTGGGCCGCGTGCGCCGGCGTCTACGAAGGCAAGGTGATTTTGTCGGTGCGGTCCGCGAAAGCCAACGCCCGGGCCGGGGAACTGTTGCGGGAAGTCGTCGCGGGCCTCGGCAATGCCGGGGGCCACGAACGCCGCGCGGGAGGCTGCGTCACGCTGACGGATCGCAGCCCGGAAGGATTGGTAAAGCTGCGAGCCGAGCTATTCGCCCGCTTCCAGAAGGTGTTTCAATTACGAGACGAGACAACCCGACCGCTGGCATTTTCCTAACTGTCATCCGATATCTACGTTCGGTTCTCCAAGACAGACGATAGACTTCAGATGACAGAAGGTAGTCAAGCAATTCTCGGGAACAACGGCTTCACCTTGCCGTCCACCAACTCCGCCGTCACGCGGAGGTCATCCGGCTGTGAAGTCAGTGTTGACGCATCGGCGTAGGCCACTTCGCTCCACGGCTTCGGGAAGTTGAAGCTCGTGTAGATCGTCTCCGCCGAGCGCGGGATGAACGGCTTCAACAGAATCGACGCGATCCGCAAAGAATGGATCACGTTGAAAATGACGATCTTCGCCCGTTCTTTGTCCTCGTTTGTGCCCTTCACCAGTTTCCACGGGGCTTCGGTGTCGATGTACTGGTTCGCCGGGGAGCAGACTTTCAGGATGACCGCTTGGAGCGCCAAGTTGTAATCGCAATTCTCGACGTGCGTCCGCACTTCGGCCACCACTTTCGCGGCGTCAAAGTCTTCGGTGACTTTCTCCGGCAGACGTCCCGCCGTCCCCGTCAGTGCCGAATCAAAACTCTTGGCCCCGACCGTGATGCACCGGCTCAGCAAGTTGCCGAGTTTATTCGCCAACTCGCTGTCGCAGACTTCCTCGTAGCGTTTGCCGCTGTAGTCTCCGTCGCTGGGGTAGGGGCACTCGCGCAAGAAGAAATACCGGTAAGCATCGACGCTGCTTTTCGCGATGATCTCCCGCGGCTCGACGACGTTGCCCATCGACTTGCCAATCTTGGTGCCATCGTTGTTCACGAAGCCGTGGCCGAAGACTTTGCGCGGCGGTTCGATCCCGGCGGCCCAACACATCGCCGGCCAGATGTGGCTGTGGAAGCGCGTGATGTCCTTGCCGATGAAGTGGACGTCCGCCGGCCAGTTCTTGTGGAAGAGAGCCTCGTCGTCGCCGTAGCCGATGCCGGTGATGTACGTGAGTAGGGCGTCGAACCAGACGTAAATCGTGAACTCCGGATCGAACGGGATTGGAATTCCCCACGATTCGCCGTGACGGGAGATGTTGAGATCCTGCAATCCCTCGGCTTCGATGAAGCCGATCATCTCGTTCCGCCGACTATCCGGCTGGACGAAGTCGGGATTGTCTTTGAGGTAGGCGAGGAGTCGATCTTGAAACGCGCTCAGTTTGAAGTAATAGCAATCCTCCGAGCGGCGCACGAGGGGCTTCTTGTGGTTCGGGCAGAGTCCGGCGTTCTCGGCGTGCAGCTTGTCGCTCTTGAACTCCTCGCAGCCGGGGCAGAACCACCCCTCGTACTTCCCCTTGTAGATGTGCCCGTTGTCGTAGACCTTTTGAATGAACTTACGGCAGCAGGCTTTGTGGCGCTCGTGGCTCGTCTGCACGAACACGTCGTACGAAATGTCGAGGGCGTCCCACACTTCGCGGAACTGCCGGGCCATGTCGTCGCAGTAGGCCTGCGGATCGAGGCCGAGTTCCTTCGCTTTGTCCGCGACCTTCAACGTGTTCTCGTCGTTCCCCATCAGGAACGTGACGTCGTATCCCTCCATGCGGCGGTAGCGCGCTTGCACGTCGGCCCCGAGCTTTTCGAAGGCGGTGCCGATGTGCGGCCGGCTGTTGGGGTAATCGATGGCCGCAGTTTGAAACCAACGGGGCTTGTCGCTCATTGTCGCTCCAACTGCAAAACTCGTTTCGCTTTTATAGAAGAGCGGGCGGGAAGCAGTAAGGTTCAAATGAAGCGGCTCGGCGTGTCGCGCTGGCGCCGGACTCGGTTTGAACCGCCACCTCTGCTACAATCTACCCACCTCTACCACGTTCCTCGGGTTGCCATGTTCCGCGTTATCCTCGCCGTCGCGCTCGGAGCCTCCGTCGTCGGGTGCGGCAAGACCGTCACCACGGCACCCCCGACGGAGCCACCGGTGGTTCCAGTCGACCCGCCCGCGCCGGCGGCCGCGCACGAAATGGATCCAGCTAAGCACGCGGCGCCGGCGACGCCCGCCTCGGGCAACCTCGGCGGTAAGGCGTTTGCGCCGGGACGCGCCGTCATCGAAGGCATGGCCCTGACCTTCCGCCAAGGCACCGGCTTTTTCGCCGATCTGCAAATCGCGGTCTACTTCGCCGAGTACAACCCGAGCGAAGCCAAGAAAGTGGTGGTGAACCCGGGCCAGAAGTGGCACGAAGCCACCATCCCGAGCTTGCTCGTCTCGACTCGGAAAGGAGAGGATCTCCCGAATGTCGTCTTCGTGAACGACGGCTACGCGATGACCCTGAATTTGGCTCCGCGGGCCAACGGGAAAGTCGCCGGAACCATCTATCTTTGCCTACCTGGCAATGACAAAAGCTTCTTGGCGGGCACCTTTACCGCCGATTACGAACGCCAACTGAACGACCCGCCCGAGCCGGAAGATCGGCCGTACATCGCGGGGAAAATCGCGCACACCGGCAAGCCGAAGCAGTCGTTTCAAATCCGGTATGCCGGGATGCCCGCGGCCGGGGGCGACATCATCACCGATATGGTGGGCATTCAATTGAGCGACAAGGGTGGACTTTTCGGCGTGCGCTCGACCAGTTTCGCCCCGCGCGTCATCGGCTTGCGACCCGGGAAAATGGGCGAGGAATACGATTGCTCCCGCCTGCCGCCCGGCAAGTATTTCGTCGTGGCTCGGCTCGACGAAGGCCCCCCGGCATGGAAATTGGTCGATGTCGCCGCGAATGCCGCCATCGACGCCCCGCTGACCATCCCCTCGGGCGCCACGGGGAACCTCGAAGTCGGTGTGCCGGTTAAAACCGCCGGCCAAGTGCAAGCGATTCCCGCCGGGTTGAAGCTCGACGATCCGACCGGGACATTCACCACGTCGATCAGTGGGGCGCTGAATGCGTACGGTAATGTCGCCGACGGCAAAGCGAGCCTGAAGAATCTGGCGCCGGGCCGTTACGACGTGTCGCTGCGCTCGGGCACGGCCGTGTACCGAGCCGAGGCGACCGTCGAAGCCGGGCAAACTGCGAAGGTGGAACTGAAGTGATCGCGCTATGCTGCCCGCATTGCCGGGTTGCGCTGTCGATCCCGGATGCGGCCGCGGCGCTGCCCGTCGCTTGCACGGCCTGCGGGCAGTCGTTCGCCGTGGGCATCCCGATCAGTGCGCCGGGTGCGGACTGGTCGGAAGCGCCGCCGGCGCGGGAACCGGAGTCGTTGCCGCTTCACCTGCGATTTCAAAATCGGCAGCGTGTCGCCTCCAAGGGAATCGGCGTCTTCCCGGTCATGGCCTTGATCTTTGCGCTGGTCGTGCCGTTCGCCATCGGGGCCGTGCTGATCGTCGCGGCGGATCAACACCGGGCGAACCCGACGACGAACCCGAGCGACGATGCTCCCGCCGTGGAGTATAAATCCTCCGGAGAGGATCCGGCACAACTGCAGCGGTCGGATTTGGAGACGTCGCTGCCCCCGCATAAGTCGCCGCCGGCCCCACCGTTGTTTCGCGGCGCGAAACCGCTGCCGAAGCCACTGCCGCGCGACAACGTTTCGAGTCCCAAGCCACCACCCCCGTAACCGAGTGTGCCCGTGAGTCTGCCCGAGTTGCGCTGCCTGCTCTGCGACCGCGTGTTGCTGGACGAAACCACGGCCCTGCCCTCCGAACGCTGCCAGCAGTGCGGCAAACTCATGCGGTTGGAAGGCCCGCCGCCACTGCCGCCGACGGTTCCTCCCGGCGAACAAGCCGGCTTCACCCCCGGCGAAGGCTCCCTGCTGACGACCCCCTTCGACGAACTCCCCGAAGCGGTGCCGGTGGTTCTGCCGCGCAGCGCTCCCAAGATCCTGAAGCCGGTTGTGACTCCGGTCGATATCCCCGTCGTCCAACCGCGCGTCGTGCCGCCTCCGCCGCCGAAGCCGAAGTGGGTGCCACCGGTTCAATCGCACCCGCCCGTGCCCCCGCACGAAGACGAAATCGACCGGCCGAAACCGAAGTTCGGCTGCGCGCTCGTCGTCGTGCTCGGTTTCCTGCTTCTGGGGGTCGTCGCCGTGACGTTCATCGTTTACGCCATCGCGCGGGGCCTGCGGAAGACGCCGAAGACCGACCCGACTCCGATGAAAGTCGTGAGCGAAGCGACGTCGGTGAAGTCGGGGCCGGACAAAACCAAACTCGACCCGGCGCTCGTTCCGATGCCGGTGAGTTCGCTCTGGGTTCCACCCACCGGCGCTTATCCGCTCGACGCGGCCAAAGCGAACGACACCGCGACCGCGACCCTCATACTGCCGTCGAAAAGCCCGTACGGCGTGGTCGCGGGCGGCGGCCGATTCATCCTGTTCCCGCTGCCCGAGTCGCAGTTGATCGCCTTGTTCGACGTCGGCACGGCCAAGTACGCCGGCTTCTTGCCGATGCCCGACCCGGCCGCCCTCGTCGCGGCCAGTTCGAACGAAGCCTACCTATTCTCGCCGGCATCCCGCAAGCTCCACCGTTACAGCCTCCATACGCTCGACGCCGAGCGCACCATCGTCTGGAATGCGGAGCTCGGCGAGCCGCGCGCGATCGTCGCCGGGCACGCGGCGCGCGGGCCGATTTACCTGCTCGCGTCCAATCCGTCCGGCGCGATCCTCCGTCTGCTGGACATCGAGACACTCGAACCGATCGCGTGGAAGCCGGGGGACGCCCCCTTCGAAAAACCCAACGGCGTCTTCACCGGCGGATTGGCCGGCGATCACTACTACTTGCGCGCTTCGGCCGACGGGCGCACGGTGGTCGGTGGCGTCGCCAAAGGAACCCAGAACTACCGCGCCGACCGGCTCGAGCTCTCCGGCCCGAATCCGCGGATCGCGCCGACCGGCGTCTCCATCGCGCGGCCCGCCTTCCCCACCGCCGACGGCGGCATGACCGCCTTCGCGGTCAATCCCAAGAACACCCGGTTCCCGATGGCCGCCGGCAACGGTTACTTCGAAATCACAGACAAAACCGGCAACAAAGCGCTCGCGGTGACCTTCGACGGCGGCGATGGGCACGTCCAACGCGCCGAAGTGAACGATATCGCGGACTTCGCGGCGAACGACGGCCCGGATCAGGATCGCCGGGCGTTCTTCATCCCCGGCTCCCGCGCTTTTGTCCACTTGGGCGCCGACGGGCGGTCGATCCATTGGAAGCGCGTCGTCATCAGCGAGGAGCTGCGCAAGCCGAGCCAAGACTTCCTCGTGATCGCCGGGGCGCCGCCGGCATTCGCCGTGCGCGGCGGGTCGATGCAATACGAGCCGGCGATCCTCGGCAACGTCGGCGAGAGTTCGATCAAACTCGAAACGTACCCGCCTGGCATGAAGGTCGAAGGCAAAAGCATCGTCTGGCCGGTGCCCGCCAACACCCCGACGGCGGATGTGACGGTGGAATTCTCGATCGAATCGAAATCGAAATTGAAATTGAAACCGGAGGTCGCCGCGAAGCAGCGCTTCACCCTGACGCTGTTAGCGAAGTCTCCGGCCGGCATGAAATGGGTCGCGCCCGAAGCGAAACACCCGGCTCCGCCCCGGAAAGTGAAGGCGGGCCTACCCGGCGACAAGTTGGCCTTCGTCGGCGAAGCCAAAACGACCGTCGCGCGCTTCGAGACGTACCGCACGACGATCAAACTCACCACCCCCGAGGACGCCGAGGTGACGATTCTCGCAGCGCCGGCCGGGGCCAAGTGGGACGGGGACGATCTCGTGTGGACGGTGCCCCCCGCAGACAACCTCATCGGGGTGCCGGTGGTGATCGCGGCGACCACGAAATCGGGTGGCCGAACCATCCTCGGCTATCTGCTCGACTTTCGGTAAACGGACACTCCATGAACACACGGACAGCGCTCGCTCTGGTTCTGCTCTTGATCGCGGGGGCGGCTGCGCTGTCGTTCGCGCTCGGCCGGCGGTCGAGTGCGCCGGAACTCGTGTGGGGGCAGAAGGGCGTCCAAGACGGCGACGTCTCCCGGCCGCGGGCTATCGCCATCGATCCGCACGGCCGGCTTTTCCTCGTCGATTTCACCGCCCGCATCCAAGCCTACGACCTCGACGGCCAACACCTCGGCATCACCTTCACGACGCCCGATTTCCGCAACGGCCGGCCGAGCGGTCTCAGCATCGACAACGACGGCAACCTGATGGTCTCCGATTCGCACTACCACTGCGTCCGTATCTACACGCACCAAGGCGTGGAGTTGAAGAAACTCGGCGGCGAAGGCGGCAAAGCCCCAGGCCAATTCGGCTACATCAGCGATTGCATCCAAGACGCCGCCGGGAAC
>JBBRUN010000282.1:0-7462 GCA_038247765.1 Gemmatales bacterium
ATACACCAATCTCGGAAATGCTTATATCAGTGGTGCCAGGCCGGACGCCAGCCTTGAATGGTACGATCGCGCGATCCGGGTGTTCGACCAAGTTTTGGAGCGGGAGTCGAACGACGTGCGCGCTAGGCTGGGGTTGAAGATCTCCTATTCCGGTCGGGCTTTGGCACACTTCCAACTGAAGCACTACGCGGATGCGAACGCAGATTGGGAGAAGGCGATCAAGTTTTCACCCAAGCCGGAGCAGCCCCGGTATCGGGCGTTACGAGCCACGTCTCTGCGATTGGCTGGTCGTATCGACGATGCGGTTCAAGAAGTTTTTGAGCTGACCAATATCCCAGGTTGGAATGCCGAGCGCTTGTCCGGCTTCGCCCGGATTTATTCCATAGCCTCCGGGCAATCCCTAAAAAATGCCGATGAATATGCCAAACGCGCAATAGAATTGTTGAAGAAATCGATCCAATTGAACTACAATGATACTGCCTTGTTGAAGATGGACAAGGATTTTGAACCACTTCTCAAATACGGCGACTTCAAAAAGTTGATCGCCGACTTGGACAAGAAATCCGCCCCCGAGAAGTAACCCCATGCCCCTGCTCGAAAATCGCTTCGAAGACAGCCTCGTGATGACTTCCCTCGACCAAGCCATCGACTGGGCGCGGGCGTCGTCGCTTTGGCCGATGACCTTCGGCCTAGCCTGCTGTGCCATCGAGATGATGGCCACAGGCGGGCCGCGCTACGACATCGACCGCTTCGGCGCCGGGGCCTTCCGGGCCACGCCGCGCCAAGCCGATTTGATGATCGTCGCGGGGACGGTGAACCTGAAGATGGCGGAGCGAGTCCGACGCCTCTACGACCTCATGCCCGATCCGAAGTTCGTCATCGCGATGGGCGCCTGCACCTGCGGCGGCGGGCCGTACTACAAGTACGGCTACAACGTCGTGAAGGGCGTTGACCTCGTCGTACCGGTGGACGTCTACGTGCCCGGTTGCCCGCCACGGCCGGAGGCATTGCTCGAAGGTTTGATGCGCGTACAAGACAAAATCCGCACGATGCGGACGCTGCGGAAGGAGAAAGTGATCGAAGACGTGTTGATCCCGAAACGCACGGGGAACGCGGCGATCCCGCCTGAGTTGGCCGACTTGGAAACAGCGAACGCGTATAAAATAGCGCAGAAGGAAGCGGCGAAGCCGGCGAAAGCCTGACTGGGGAACGAGCCGTGCCGGAAAATGCGCTCGCGCTCGTGGTCCGCGGGACCGACTGGAGCGAAACCAGCCGCATCAGCACGCTGTTCACCCGCGAGTTCGGCAAGATCCGGGCGCTCGCCAAGGGCGGTCGCCGGCTCAATTCCAAATTCGAGATCGCCTTCGACCTGCTCAACGTCGTCCGAGTCGTCTTCTTGAAAAAGACCGGCGGCCTCGAACTCCTCACCGAAGCGCAGATCGTCGAGCGCTTCCCCCATCTGCGAACGAACCTCCCCGCGCTCTACGCCGGCTACTACATCGCCGAGCTGCTCTCCGAGGGAACCCAAGACTACGACCCGCACCCGGCGCTGTTCGATGCGGCCGTGGAAACCCTGAGGATGCTGACCGAAAGCGTGCCGCGGCGCGTCAGTGCGTTTGAGCTTGTTTGGCTCCGCGAACTGGGCTATAGCCCGCGGCTCGATGCCTGCGCCGTGTGTGCGCGGGAGCTCTCGGTGCCTGAAGCCGAACCGGTCCGGGTCGAATACAGCCCCGAAGCCGGCGGCCTCGTCTGCCCCGATTGCCTTTCGCAAGCGCGCGATCGCCGACCGCTTTCCGCGGTGGCCCGGTCGATTCTGGGTGAATTGGCCGGCCCGGCGGGAACCTCCCCGAAGCCGCCCGAACTCGTGCCGCAGTACGCGGTGCGCGAAGTCCGGGCCGCCCTCGGGCAGACGGTCAGTTACGTTCTGGGCCGCCGGCCAAGGCTGCTCGGCTACGTCGACGGCACTTAGCACGGGCATCGAACGTCCATCGTTCCGGGGTTGGGGGAGAATTCGAATCATGCCGACCATTCACCCTCGATTCCCGCGCCGCCGCGCGGCCTTCGCCCTCGCGGTGTTGGCCGCCGCGCTCCTCACCGGTTGCAATTCCTCGACCGGCAAAAAGAAGAGCTGGAAGGACAAGATCTACGACACCGTCCGCAGTACGGTGACCAACGCCTACCACGACCCGGACGCCGAAAACAAGTTGGCGAACGCCGAGGAACTCTGGGCGACCGAGCAGTACGCCGAAGCCCAGAAAATCTACGGCGACTTGGCCGACAACACCTACAACCCGGCGGGGATGACCGAGAAAGCCCGCTTCAAAGAAGCCGAGTGCCTGCGGATGCGCGGCCGCCTCCCGGCCGCCGTCGACACCTACCACCGCCTGCTGCAAGATTACCCAGCCGGCATCTACAGCGAACAAGCGGCGACGCGGATGTACGCCATCGCCGAACTCTGGATGAAGGAAACTCTCGGCGACCTCGAAGACAAAGAAAACGGTCGGGCGAAAGTCCGCCTTCCGCGGATGCCGAACTTCACCGATCGCAGCAAACCGGCCGTCGATCAAGAAGGCGAACTGCTGAAGACGCTGGAGAACATCGCGGTCGGCGCGCCGAACGCCACCGTCGCCGACAAAGCCATGTTCTGGAGCGGCTTCATCCACTTCTCCCACGGACGCTTCGAAGAAGCCGACCACTTCTTCAGCACGCTCGTCGACCTGTATAAGGACAGCCCCCTGCGGCAGGAAGCGGCCCGCTACGCCGTCATGGCCAAGAACAACGCCACCGGCGGTGCGGTCTACGACGGCCAAAAGAGCGCCGAGGCACTGCAGCTCGTCCACAACCTCGAAGCGACCGAGCCGCAGTACGTCCAAGACAAAGACAAATCGGCGTGGCTCACCCGGCAGAAGTTCGCCATCCGCATCCAGCAAGCCGAGAAGGACTACGAGACGGCCGAATACTACCGCCGCACCGAACACCCCGGCTCGGCCTACTTCTACTACGAGTTAGTGCTGCGGCGCTACCCGGGCACGAAGTTCTCGGACTTGTCGAAGGCCCGCATCGATGAGATGGAGCGCATCAAAGCCCAGCGCGAAGCCGACAAAGCCGCGGGCAAAGTGACGACGCGCGAGCAAATTCAAAACGGCTGGGACAAGATGATCGACGCGGTCACGGTGAAGCCGAAGTCGGACGAGGGCGTGCCGATGAAGGACGTGATCACCGGGCCGAAAGACAAACAGCCGACCATCGTGCCGCAAGGCTACGACGGGAAGTGATCCCAATTCGGAATGCGGAGTTCGGAATGCGGAATGCAATCACCCGGCGGACGTTCCTCGCCTCCGCCGTCGCGGCCGGCGCCCTGTCCGCCCTCGGCTGTCGCACGGATCGCAATTTCACGCTGTTCGGTTACACCACCGAGCCGCAGTTCGATCCGAACATCCGCTCGATCTACATCCCGACGTTCAAGCTCGCCGCGTTCATCACGAACCCGCACCGCGGCATCGATGTCGACGTGACCGAAGCGATCGTGCGCGAACTCGCGGCCCGCCGGACGCCGATGAAGATCGTCTCCGACCCGGCCCGCGCCGACACCGAACTCATCGGCACCATCGTGTCGGTGCGGCAAAACGTTCTCAACCGCAACCCGCAGAACTTGACGCGCGAAGCCGAGATTTCCATCACGATCGACGTGGTGTGGCGCGACCTGCGCACGAGCGAAATCCTGACGAACCGCAAGCCGTCCGATAAACCCCCGGCCAGCGACGCCTTCGATCCGAGCGTGGAAAAAGGCCCGGCGGTGAAGCCCGATCCGAAGCCGGTGCCGGTGCGCGTCACGGCCGTCGGCCGGGTGCTCCCCGAACTCGGGGAATCGACCGCGACCGCCGATCAGATGGCGACGAAGCGGCTGGCGAAGCAGATTGTGAACATGATGGAGCGCAACTGGGAATTGCCTGCGAAGTGAGCCACACCGAGCGAGTGGCCATAAACAGGCCGGGCCCAGGCCTGTACCTATTTCCTGTCCTTTCCGCCGCTGGGCCGAATCGAGTTAAGCGAGAACACCCACACCCTCGCGTTAACTCGTTTCCAAATGCTTAACTCGAGGCCAGTCGTTTAACAGACTAGGTCCGGTAAGGACTTGTGTCGACGAAGTCGGTTTAACAGACATGGCCGTTTTCTGCCATGACCCAAATAAAAACGCCCCCGGCCAGCGCCGGAGGCATTGCGCGGTTCTGCAGGGATCGCCTCCGGATCACTTCTACCTGCGGTTGGCCTTGAGGTATTTGCTCATCCACGGGTTGGTGGCCTCGTACACCCCAGGTCCGGCGAATTCGTGGATTTCTACTACCTCGTATAGCTCGCCCTTCACGGCCTTGTCCTTCAGCTTCCGCAGATAAAGGAAGTAAACCGGCGCGCCTAAATACTCGTGGTTTTTGTCGTCGCGGGTGAGTACCACCATCGTCCCCTTCAAGAAATCATAGCGTTTCGGGATGTCGTTGATGACGACGCCCTGGATATCCACCGCCCGGTATTCGTCGCGCAGGTGGCGGAGGGTGAAGTCGTCGGCCACCTTGCCGGCGAGGATCGACAGGGTGCTGAATTGGGAATGCAAGGTATGGATGGTGTGGGTCTTGTCAACAACTTCCGACGAGACCAACTTCGTTTCGGTGAAACGGGCCACCACCACAGCATCGGACTTTTCGAGTTTGCTTTTGAAATCCCTTCGCAAGAGCTCCGTGTCACTGCCCGAAGCGATCTCGGGTTTGTGAGAGAATGCGACGACCAGCAAACAGACGGCGACAATGAGGCGCATGTGAGTGACCCTGGAGTGGGAGGCGGAAACACTTACTGTTTGGCGATCAATGGCTTGGTGCCGTCGAGGGTGTAAGAGGGGAAGAATATCGCCTCCAGTTTGACTTTGTCCAGCACCAGCCCGGACTCGGTGCCCTTCAGGATAAGAGCGCCAACAGATAGTAACATAGTTTCAGGAACGAAAACGCCCCCGGCCATTGCCATTCTGCAGGGATCGCCGCCGCCTCACTTCTTCTTGCTGTCAATAGCCGAGACGAAAAAAACGATCCGATTGTGGACAATAGCCCGGCGGTGAAGGCCGAGCTTCCGAATTGAACCGCACCGGCAGGCGAAGTAAAGCGCGCCGAGCGAGTGCCCATCAACAGACCTGCCCCGCTTGTCTCGCATTCGCTCTCGGGCTATGGGGGGTTCATGAATGCTACGGCCTCATTCCCAGGGGCCGGAGCCAATCACTTCCCCTTCAGCTTCTTCAGCTCCGCGCCGACTGTTGCGGCTTCTTTGGGCATGTTGTTCGCCTGGAAGAAATCGAACGCCTGCTGGTGGACTTTCACAGCGTAGGCGGTCACGGTGTTGCCGCGGGTCTTGGGAACGATGGCCAAGAAATCGATGTAGAATTTCGCCAGTTTCTTGGTGCCGTCTTTGTACTTCGAGCAAATGTCGGCGAGCTTGTCCATCACCTTCGGCACGTAGTGGCCTTCCGCGGGGAACTTGCTGATCGTTTGCGCCAAGCCGTCCGCGGCCTTCTTGTACTCCTTGGCATCTTCCATGTACTCAAGTTGGTCGGAATTCGCGGTTAAAGCTCATACTGCGCGAGCAAGCTCTATTGTGTTACTTATCCCGCTTTTCAATGTGGCCTGGGGTGATGTCAAATTCAATTTCATCCGTTGAAGAATCGAGTTTGAGGTCATCGTATTTGAACCGAATCTGACACTTGTATTTGCCGGGTTTTATCACGGCGCCATCAACACCGTCGAACAGTTTGATCGGCACGATGATGGATTTGCCTGCCGGTATTACGCTGGTAAGTTTGGCATCTAGAAAAGGCGATGCGATACTGCACCAGTAGAACGCGGTTGAGATTCGCGTGTTGGTAGAATCGAGTAACGACGCATCCAAATACGATTTCGTCCCAGTATGCAGGTTCGACCAAATCTCCATCTCTTTATCGGTGTTGTTCTTGATCTCCACGTTTGCGAAACCTTCGCGCAATGGGTTCTCTGTTTTATCGAATATTATTGTGACGAGGACTGGCTCTTTTGCACGCATTTTCGTTATCCCTAACGCAATAGTAGAGAGAACTGAGAGGACGACGGCGAATGAAAATAGGATCTTCGGAATCATATAGCACCTAAGTGTAGAGCGACGGGGAACAGGCTATTTCTTACGCCAGATCTCCTTCGTAGTGCGTTGCGGCGTGCCAGCTACGTCTGCAAGTAAGTACACGCCTTCGACTTTATCTAGCGTCGTGTTCTGGAGTGCGTTTTTCCCATTCTTTGTCGAGACTGTCGTCTTGTCGGTTCGCATTCCGGGACCTCTATTGTCAGGTGTCGTAATCACGCACGTGTGTATCACATCTCCACCTGCATCACGAAATACTACTAGGTCTCCAGTTGCCGGTACGATATAGTCGGGGCCTCCAGTATTGGCGATTCGTGTATACTCTTCGGTCAGCAAGGTGTTGGTGCTCGCGCCGGAAAGAGGTGAGAAATCGCGTATGACCGGAGCATTCCCGATAGTAACAGTCTTACCTATCCCACCGAAACTGAGTCCGTGGCAGAAATACGTCGTGGCCTCACCAGGGTCGCCACTCCAGACAGTGATCGTTTTGCCAGAATATGTTTTTGCTGTCCAGTACGAACCAGTAACAGTATTGCCCCACTGCTTTACGTTGTCTCTCAGTTTTGTCAGCGTCGTCCAATCGACACCGTGCTGGACTTGCTGTTGTGGAGCGGCAGCTGGTACAGGATCCGCAAGAAAGGGACTCGTTTCATCCGAACTAGGCGCCATCCCAACTTGCGTTGAAAAGCTGACGCCTGCGAATGTGTTACCATCTACTACATTGACGAAATCATGCCACAAGTTCTCGACAGTCACATTTGTTGCAAACACGTCACCCGCAGGGATTATCTTAACAGTATATTGACCGGCTGACACCGCAGAAAACGCGTATCTGCCATCGCTTCCGGTCACTGTGGATTGAACTGGAATTCCCTGTGAGACTAGCTGCACCGTCTGGCCCGCGACACCCTGTTCACTACCGTTATCAGTATAGTCAGCAGCATCATCCCTATAAGCCCGACCTGTTATAGTGCCACTATTCGTGACGCTATCATTATCGATCAACTGAATCGTCGCGCCCGCGGCCATCGTGTTGATCTGGTACGCGCCGCCACCTGAGCCGGCGTACAGATTCAGCGAGATCGTCTCGTCGCCTTCGGCCAACGCATCTTCGATGGTTGGGAGGCTGAGCACGGCGGTGGCCAAACCGGCGGCGAAGGTCACCGAACCGGGCGAGACATAGTCCACGCCGGCGGTGGCCAAGCCCGAACCGCTCGTCGTCGCATAATTTACCGTCAGCGACTGGCTGGTGTCGCCGGTGCGCGTGAAGGTGAACGTTCCCGCAGTGCCGCCTTCGTAGGCGTTGGCACCCGCG
>JBBRUN010000283.1:0-7437 GCA_038247765.1 Gemmatales bacterium
GACGTAGAGTGTCTTGCCATCCGGCGACAGCGCGACGGCGTTCGACCCGCTGCCGAAGGGCAACCGCTTCTCCGGCTTGCAGTCGATGGTCTCGACCACCTTGTCCGTCGCGGTGGCGATCACGCTGACCGTGTCGCTGTTGGCATTCGCCACGAACAGATACTTGCCGTCCTTGCTGGCGGTCATGCCGGCCGGGTGCCCGCCAACGACGATGATCGCCGACTGCTTCCATTTGTCGCCTTCCGCCGTCACGACACTGACGGTGCCGTGGTTGCCGACACTCGTCCGCGGGTCCACCCGCAGCGGGGTGCCGGACGTAGTGATGGCCTTCGGGTCGGCCGGGTGGTCCCCGCCCCAGTTGGATACATATACCTTTTTGCCGACGACGACCGGCATGTACGGGGCCACGCCGACTTTCACCTGAGCGGTGACTTTGCGGGTGGCGAGGTCGAACCGGATCAACTCGTTCCCGCGGTTGGAGCACACCCACAGGGCGGAGCCGTCCACGGCCAGCCCGGTCGGGTACGCCGCTCCCTTCACTTCGGGGGCGGGCAGTTTCATCGGCTCACCGTCCCATTCGTACTTGCCGCCGTCCGCTTTCTTCGCGACCATCACGCCGGCCTGAGAATCGGTGACGTACAGCTTGCCGTCGTAGGCGATCAATCCTGTGGCGCTCATAGCCCCGCCGGCGTTGCGGCCTTTCCCGCCACCGGCCGGGAGGGCGAGGCTTTGCGTCACCTTGCCAGTGGCCAGGTCGAGGATATCGAGCGACCGCATGTTCTTGGCGACGGCTGTCTTGCCGTCGTCTGTCAGGACAACATCCACCGGGCGACCGGGGAACAGCACTTGCGTGCCGGCAGGCTTCAGGAGTTGGTTCGTGGGGGTGAGGATGGAGCCGTCTTTCTGAAGGCCGACGAGCATATTGTCTCGTTCGTCGGCCCATGCGACGGTGGCCGAAAACAGGACGGACGTAATAACAGCGACGCGAAGCATGGGAGCACCTCGGGGTGGAGGAACTCACCGATGCTAACCCCGGTCCCACCGGCTTACAAACAGAAGCGGGCGAATTCACGCGATCTTCATCGGGCGATCGTGTTCGGGGCGGCCGGGTTCAGCGTGTCTTCGTTTCGAACCCGTTTGAGCTTCGTGCCGGCGCGTTGCGCCAGCGATTAGCGGGCCACTTGGGCTACACCCAATCCAACCCCGCTTGCTTTTCGCCCTGCAATGTGGGATGCTGGAGTGACCAGCTCGTCCTGGCACCATCTTCTCACTTCAATCTGGTGCGGTCATGCTTCATTCTCCGGTCCGTTCCCACCGAGGTGGGTTCACACTCATCGAATTGCTGGTGGTCATCGCCATCATCGCGATTCTCATCGGGCTGCTCTTGCCCGCCGTGCAAAAGGTGCGCGAGGCGGCCGCGCGGATGCAGTGCAGCAACAACCTCAAGCAGATTTCCCTCGCGACCCACGGTTTCCAGGATGCAGTCGGCAAGCTGCCCGCGATGCACAATTCGGCGAATCTGGCCAACCCGTGGAACTTGGCGGCTCCGGGCACCGGGCCCGTATTCTTCTCGATCCTCCCTCACATCGAACAAGATAGCCTCCACCGCCAAGCGAACACCAGTGCTTACTTCCAGATCCCGTCGATCGCCACGCGCACGCGCATGGCCAACACGTATCCCATCAAGACTTACTTCTGCCCCTCGGATGCGACTTGGGAACAAAAGGGGATTTGGACTCCGGGCTGGGTGGCCAACGAAGACCCGGCCGGGCTGTGGATGCCCGGCAACTACGGCGCGAACTACCAAGTCTTCGGGAACCCGGACGCGGGCAACGTGCAATGGAACAACATGCAGGGCAACATGAACTTGACGACCGTGATCGACGGCACCTCGAACACAATCTTCTTCGCGGAGAAGTTCCGGACCTGCAATCAGAACTACTCCCCCCTTTGGGGCCACGGCGCGTGGAACGCGGCTTACATGCCGATCTTCGCGTACGGTTCCCGCAACGGGTCGACCGGCTACAGCGCGGGCAGCGCCCTCGTCGGCGTCGTCGGGCCGAACTCGAAATTCCAGTCGATCCCGATGATAGCGTGGAGCACCCAGTGCAACCCCGGACTCGCCCAGCAAATCCACACGGGTACGATGCTCGTGGGGATGGGCGATGGCAGCGTCCGCGGGGTGAGTAGCAGCATCAATCCTAACACGTGGTGGATCGCCACGACGCCGGCGGGCGGCGAAGTCCTCGGTGGCGACTGGTGAATCGGGAGCTAACCATGCGACGCATTCTCAGAGTTCTCGCACTCGGCTACGCGGCCCTCTCGCTCGGCTGTGGAGATTCCAGCAAGTCCGAGAATACCGGTGCGCCCATCGAATTGAACAAGACGAAAAATGCCCCGACGGGATACGGTGCCCCGGACGGCGGCGCGCCGGCCGGCCCGCCGACTATACCACCGACCGGCTCTCCGAAGAAATGACGGGGGAAGTATGCGAGCGCGGTTGATTCCCGTCGACGGCGGCGCCGCGGTGAAACTCGTCAAAGACCTCACGCTCATCGGGCGGGGCGACGACTGCGATTTGCTGCTCGATCACAAGAGCGTGTGAAGCGGCTATGGGTAGGGGTGAGAACCGACGGAATCGTACTCATCCGCGATCTCGGCAGCACCAACGGCACGGAACATGAGCCGCTGCCCCACCCGCCGGCCGAAGCGGTGCAGCGGAACGCGCTGCCGGATCGGACCCGAGTCCCGGCCTTAAATGCGGATACCTTCATTCTAAAGTCGTGGCGAGTTACCGAAGAGGGATATGCAAAAGATGTCTGGAAACGCGAGCGGTCTTACCGCGCCGTAGAGCGGGCGGAGAGCAAAGCCCGCCAGCAAGCCCGAGACTACGACGCCTTGCTACGCCAGCAGGGCCGGCCCGCTCCGGACGAGCCGACGATCTCGCGGTGATGCGATCTTCGAGCTTTTTTCCGCAGACCGGAGTCGGCTGCCCGCTTTGGTCGGAGATACTAACTTCACACTCTTCGACTGGCAATGGGCCCCGGAAGACTACCTCAAAAAAGTGTGGAAGTACGAGCGGATCTTGAGTAACGCCGAGCAGACGGATCGCAAGTATCGACAAAGCGTCCGAGATCACAATGCCTTCCTTCGCAAATATGGCCAGCCAGCTCCCGCCGACCCGGTGGAACCGACTGAGTCGAAATTCTTCCCGAAGAAATAGCGACCACGTCGGATCCCGATGGGCGTAAGCGACCCTTGTCGCGTCCGCCCTTCTCATTTCGAACAATTGCAATCCCGTTGCTCATCTCGCTTCCCTTCGGCAACTTTTTTGCGGCCGCGCGTGAAAACCGCGTCTCGCGCTTTGACACCGGCGCCGGGTGAACTAGGGTTCGGTGGCAATCCCGCCCGATAATCCGACTGCCGCGTTCTCATAAGGGTGACGACCGATGGTGACCAACGACTTGGGTGCGTGCGAGTGGTTCGTTTGGGATCTGCGGCGCAGCTCCCTGATCGACCGCGGCCAGCTCGATCAGATCGTCAGCGAATTCCTGAAGCGCAACCCGCGGGCCGAAGCCCCCGCCCTGGCCGAGTATCTCGTCCAACAAGGGTCCCTCACCGCGTTCCAATCCGAGCGAATCCTCAACGGGAAATCGGCGGGCCTCGTGCTCGGGCCGTACGTCCTGCTCGACGCCATCGGCCAAGGCAGCATGGGCCAAGTGTTCAAAGCGAATTCGAAAAACGACGCCAATTTCTACGCCATCAAAGTGCTGCCGCGGCGCAGCATGTGGAACGTCCGCCTCGCCCGCCGGCAAGTTCGCTCGTTCGGCCAATTCAGCCACCCGGCCGTCGTGCCCTTCGTCGACGTCGGTACCGCCGGCGGCTTGCACTACCTCGTCTGGCCGCTCGTGAATGGCGAAACCCTCGAAAACGTCGTGCAGCAGCAGGGCCGGATGGGCGCCCAGCAAACCGCGACCATCGGCGCCCAAGTGGCCCAAGGCCTGCACGCCGCCCACCACAACACCATCTTCCACGGACTCGTGAAGCCGTCGAACATCATGGTGGGAACCGACAACCAAGCCCGCATCCTCGACTTCGGCATCGGCAGCTTGCTCGTCGAAAACGACGGCGAATCGCTCGTCGATACTATGTCCACGGCCAACACCCTGACGAGCGGTCTGGATTGCACCAGCCCCGAAAGCGTGATGGATCCGACGAACCGCACGCCCGCCGGGGATCAATACAGCCTCGGTTGCACGCTCTATTACTGTCTGACGGGCCGCGTGCCGTTCCCCGAAGGGAACGCCGTCGAGAAGATGATGGCCCACCAATCGAAGGAGCCGGAACCGATCCACACCTTCGCCCCGGATTGCCCCGAGGGCCTCGAGATGGTGATCGCCCGGCTGATGGCCAAGAAACCCGAAGATCGCTTCCAAGCCATCGACGACGTGGTCGAAGCGATGGAACCGTACTTGGGCGAATCCGCCAAACAGATGATCGAAGCCCCGGCCATGGCCGCGACGGGATCATCCGGCCGCCAGAGCGGCCTCGGCAGTCGCAGCGGCGAACGCCCCGCCTTCGCGACCTCGGCCCGCAGCGGCGAACGCCCCGTGTACGGCCCACTGCCGCCGAGCCGCAGCAGCGCGGAACGTCCGGGGTTCCCCGTGCAAACGCCGACGCCCGCCCGCCCCACTCCGTCCGTGCCCGGTCGCAGTCTGGGTCGCAGTGGGGAACGGGCCAACTTCTTCGTATCGAACCCGACGCCGCCGGTCTCCAAGCCGAGCCCGATTCCACCGGCCCGCAGCCCGGCGTTGCCACCGTCTCGCGTCGGCATGCCGAACCGGGCCGCATTCCAACAACAGCAGGAAGCCCATGAGGACGAAGTGCCGCTGACGGCCGTGGCCGCACCGCAGTCGGTCGGTTTCGCCGATACGTCGCGGCTCTCGTCCGGTTGGACTTCGGGCCAGCCGATGGAACGCAAGAAGCCGGTGTTCGGTACCCTCGGGATCGCCGCCGCCGCGCTGACGCTCGCCGGTTTGGTCTACCTCGGCGTG
Organism: Gemmatales bacterium; assembly: GCA_038247765.1. GTDB lineage: Bacteria > Planctomycetota > Planctomycetia > Gemmatales > Gemmataceae > JALHQU01. The sequence continues at coordinate 5,055 of JBBRUN010000283.1, forward strand.
AAGTTGCTCGTGCTGAATCAGTAGTCAATCGATCCGTTCGAATCGATTCATCTCCGCCCCGTCGCGAATCACGGTCTCCGTGAACATCGCCGCGGGGCGGATCCACATTCCCCCTTCTCCGTAGAGCGGCCGGTACACGACGTACGGCTCGCGCGTCTCGCTGTGCAGCGCGGTGCCGATCACTTCGTACTCGTTCCCTTTGAAGTGCCGGTATCGGCCGGGTGGAATTGTCATGTCAAGTGTTCCTGTTCCCCTCTCCGAAACGGCCGAAGCGGAGAGGGGAAGCCCAACAAACAAAACTCGATTGTGCCCCGCGTACGGGAATCACCCCCTCTCCGCTTCGGAGAGGGCGAGTGGGGTGAGGTCTCACTGAAAATTTCAAGCACTTCAAGTGCCGCCAGAACGTTTTGTCACACCCAAGCTCTCGCTCTGCAAAATTCCCCGTGCATTCCATTCTTCCAAAGTGTACCCTACACCTACCCCACCCGTAAGCGGAACCCTTGTTCCGCCCCATTTTCACCGGTCGTACATGCTCAGCTCGCGCTGGCTCCTCCCGATCATCGCTGTTCTGCTCGCGGCGCCTTGGGCTTCGGCCGATCCTTTCGTCGAATCGATTTCGCCGCCGGTGCTCGAAGTCGGCAAGACGACGCGGATTACCCTCGTCGGCCGCGAGTTGGCGAACGCGGAGGGCCTTTGGCTTTCGGCGCCAGGGAAGAAGATTTTGGCGAAATCCATCGCGAGCCAATTTGACAAAGCCGTTTTCGAGCTTATAGTTGACAAAGAGACACATGTTGGCATTTGTGGACTGCGGATCGCGACGCGGAATGGCCTCGGTAATTGCTGTTTGATCCTGATCGACGATTTGTCCGTGGGTCAGTTCCCCGGTGCCATGTGGGGCGCGCTCGACGAAGCGACGCTCGACAAATTTCGCATCGACGTGAAGGCCGGGGAGAAACTGAGCTTCGAAGCCGTGGCCAACCGGCTGGGGAAAGATGCTGACCCGCTTGTTCGTATACTCGATCCGGATGGCAAACTCTTAGCCGAGCGCGACAACGATCCGGGGTTGTATTTCGATTGTCGCTTCGAACATACCTTCGCCAAAACCGGCACGCACACCGTCGAAATCCGCGACGCCCGGTACAAGGGCACGCCGCACAACAAATACGTGCTCAGAATCGGCAAGTTCCCGGCGGATCGCGTGGCGACGAAGTTCACGGCGACGACACCGGGATTGGCGTTCACCGCGTTGAAGGGGGAACAAGCTTCCGCTTGGGTGCCGGAGTGGGGGAACAGCGGGCCGGGGACGGTGGCGCGAAGTCCTTGGGCGAAATCGAATCCGATGGCCCGACAAGTTAGAAACTTGTCGCCGCGGTGGTGGCGACCGGTCGAATCGCTGCTGATGAATTGCGGACTGCAAGCGACTCCGGCGACGGTGCCGGGGGAACTTTTCGGCACCGTGGCCCAACCCGGCTGGCGACCGGCGTTCGCGTTGAAGCTCGCCAAAGGCCAGAAGATCTACGTGAAGGGCGAAGCGAAGTCGCTGAACTCGCCGGCCGATCTCGAAGTGATCGTGTTGGATAAAACCGGTCGGGAACAGCGTCGCACCGGCGACACCGATCTCGAAACTTCGTTCGACTACACTGCCCCTCAAGACGGCGAATATCGATTGGTCGTCCGCGACCGATTGCACGACGGCGGGGCCGACTTCACCTTCAGGCTGAGCGTGCGCGGCGATCCCTTCCCACCGAAGCTGAGCGCCGAGGTCGAAGGGCTGACGATTCCACGCGGGTCGTATCAGCCGATCCCGATCTTGGTGGCGCGCTCCGGAACCACAGGGGCGATCCCGCTGAAATTGCTGGGTGCCCCGCCGGGGATGAAATTGACGCCGAGCGAAATCGGCGAGAAGGAAACCGCGGTCGTCTGCAAGCTGGAAGCCGACGGCTCGACTCCCCCCGGGTTGCACACGATTCAAATCGTGACCGACGGCGGTGAGCCGGTGCTGACGCAGCCGTTGATCGACAAGCGGATCGTGAATGTCGATTTGATCCCCCATGCTCTGCGCGAAGATCAACGCCGATTACCGCCGTCGGTGGCGGATCGCTTCGCGGTTTTCATCACCCCGGTCGCGCCGTTCACGTTCGAGCTTCCGCAAACGCTGGTCACGCTGCCGCGGTATCAGAAGGCGGCGATCCCGATTGCGACGACGCGCCTCGCCGGGTTGGATGGGCCGATCCAATTCGAAGCCCGCGGCGGGCAGCTCGCCGACAAGAACGAAGGCCGCACGCGCGTCTATACCGAAGTCCCCGAGGCGACCGCGAAACAGCCGATCGTCAGCGGTACGGCGGCGTCCAAGATTCTGTCGAACCTCGCCAAGGCCCGCATC